>CAXTFP010000430.1:0-3524 GCA_964243135.1 uncultured Lichenihabitans sp. | reverse complement strand
GGCTGTTCTTGTAGAAGGGGAGCTGGTCGACCTCGGCCGGGCTGGCGCCCGGCTCGCCGACGAGGCGGAACTCCAGCTTGGCGGTGGTGCCGAGCAGGTCCTTCAGGTGCTGCGTGTCCTGCAGGCCCGGCACCTCGACGAGGATGCGGTTGTTGCCCTCGCGCTGGATCGTCGGCTCCTTGGTGCCGGACGCATCGATGCGCCGGCGGAGCACCTCGATCGACTGGTCGACGGCGCGGTGGATCTTGTTGGCGATGCCGGCGTCCGTGAGCTGCACCTGCACGAGGCCGTCGTCCGTGTCTTTAACGGTGTAGTCCTGCACGGCGCCCGTCAGGGCGGCGCCGAGCGAGGTCGAAGCGTTGCGCAACGCGCCGGCGATCTTGCCGCGCTCGGCCGCGTCCGGCACGCGGAACTGCACGCCCCGGCCCTGGACGCCGATGCCGCCCGTGAGCTTGACGCTGTTCTCGCGCAGCAGGCGGCGGGCGTCGTCGCGCAGCCCGTCGACCTGCCCCTTGGTGAGGGAAGCGGCGTCGACCTCCAGCAGGAGGTGGGCGCCGCCCTGGAGGTCGAGGCCGAGCACGATCGTTTTGGCGGGGCCGGGCAGCACGCGGTCGAGCGCCGCGCGCGCGTCCGGCGACAGCAGGCTCGGCAGCACGATCAGGGCCGCCAAGAGCGTGCCCAGGAGGATCGTGACGACTTTCCAGGTCGCAAAACGCATCATGGCGGGATGACTTCACCTTAACGTGAGAGCGGCGGGCCGCTCCCGGGTCAGACCTTGGCGGCCGGCACGGCGTCCTTCACGGGCTCGCCCTTGGCGCGCACCTCCGTGATCATGGCCCGGGACAGGCGGACGCGCACGTTGGGGGCGATCTCGACCTCGACCTCCGTGGCGTCGGTCGACTTCGTGACCTTGCCGATGAGCCCGCCGGCCGTCACCACCGTGTCGCCGCGGCGCACCGCGCCGATCATCTCCTGATGGAGCTTCTGCTTCTTCTGCTGGGGGCGCAGCAGCAGGAAATACATGATGACCAGGATGGCCGCGAAGGGCGCCACCTGCATGAGGATGTCGGTGCCGCCGCCGAGGGCGCCGGCGGTCTGGGCGAAAGCAGGGGTGAACACGCGGAAGGACTCCCGGGCCGGCGCCCGGGTGTCCCGGCTTCGCGGCTCCCGTGCCTCTTATCCCTCCGGGGTGGGCGAAGCAATGCCGGGGCTCCGGCGGCCCCTTGACACGTCCGCGAGGGCGCCCGCACAAGCCCGGCCGATCCCCCGCCCGAGCGCGAGAGCCGCCCTTGCCCCCCGTCCCGCCCGACGCCGCTACGGCCGCCCTGCTCCAGCGCATCGCCCTGGCCCTGGAGCGCCTGGCCCCGCCGCCGCCGGCGCCGCCCGACATGGACGGGGCCGACGCCTTCGTCTGGTCGGCGGCCGGGGCGCTGTCGCCGGTGCGCCAAGTCAACCGCGTGGACATCGCGCTGCTCCGGGGCATCGACCGGGTGCGCGACCAACTCCTCGACAACACGCGCCGCTTCGCCCGCGGCCTGCCGGCCAACAACGCGCTGCTGTGGGGGGCGCGGGGCATGGGCAAGTCGTCCCTGGTCAAGGCCGCGCAGGCGGCCGTCAACGCCGAGCTGCCGGCCGGCGCGCCCCGGCTCAAGCTCGTCGAGATCCACCGCGAGGACATCGACGGGCTGCCGGCGCTGATGGGGCTTCTGCGCAACAGTCCCCATCCGTTTCTGCTGTTCTGCGACGACCTTTCCTTCGACGCCGACGACACGAGCTACAAGTCGTTGAAGGCCGTGCTGGAGGGCGGCATCGAGGGCCGGCCCGCCAACGTGCTGTTCTACGCCACCTCGAACCGGCGCCACCTGCTGCCGCGCGACATGATGGACAACGAGCGCGCCACCGCCATCAACCCCGGCGAAGCCGTTGAGGAGAAAGTGTCTTTGTCGGACCGCTTCGGCCTGTGGCTCGGCTTCCACAGGTGCTCGCAGGACGACTACCTCGACATGGTGACGGGCTACGCAGACCATTTCGGCCTCGGCCTCGGCCGCGCCGAACTCGCGCCCGAGGCGCTGGAATGGTCCACCACGCGGGCCAGTTGTTCCGGCCGCACGGCCTGGCAGTTCATCCAGGACCTGGCCGGCCGCATGGACAAGCGACTGACGCAAACCTAAGCTTCTGCTCGCCGATCGGCCACACGGATTCGGCCACGGGGAGCCTCGCCGACACATGACTCGCCTCGAACGGCTCACCACGGCCGCAGCTCTCCTGTGGGGCGCGCTGTCGCCGGCCGTCGCGGCCGACCTGCCGGCCAGGACCGCGCCCCTGCCGAGCTTCGTGGCGCCCCCCCCGGCCGCGCCGAGCCCCTACGGGATCCTGTCCGAGGTGCGGTTCGGCGTCCTCGCCCACGGCATCGACGAGCACGAGTTCGGCTCCGTCGACGTCAACGGCGAGGTGCTCACCGTCAAGCCCTACCGCCTCGCGGGCGCCTGGGACCTCCTGATCCCCCGCTTCCACCTCGGCGGCAACCTCAACACCGCGGGGCGCACCAGCGACGTCTATGGGGGCGTCACCTGGCAGTTCCCGATCTACGCGCGCTTCTTCGGGGAGCTGAGCTTCGGCGGCGACGCCAACGACGGGAACACGTCCAAGCTCTTCCCGAAGGGCAACGACGACATCCGGGTCGGCTGCGTGCTCAACTTCCACGAGTCGGGGACGCTGGGCTATCACCTCGACGACCATTGGAACCTGATGGCCTACGCCCAGCACGCTTCCAACGCCGGCTTCTGCGCCCACAACGAGGGGATCACCTCCATGGGCGCCCGCGTGGGCTACGTGTTCTGACGGGGCACATTGAGGTGATCGGGTGAGAAGCGGTCGGTCGACCTTCACCCGCTCATCCTGTCGCTGAGGGCCGGGCATCGTTCAATTCCGTATCGAGAGGCGGCGGGCCTGGCTTTGGACCCGCCGCCCCCGATCGCACGCCCAACAGTGTCTCGCGGCTGGGCGGCTTTCCTGGCCGGGGCGCGCTGCGACGCCGGCCTCATCTCGATGCGACGCGGGAGCGGATCGCGCCCGCGCTCACAGCCCCGCGAGGAAGCTCGTCGGGTCGACCGGCTGCGCGCCCTTGCGGAGCTCGAAGTGGAGCTGGGGCGACGACACGTTGCCGCTCTGGCCCGACTTGGCGATCATCTGGCCACGCTTCACGGTCTCGCCGCGCTTCACGTCGATCTCGCCGTTGTTGGCATAGGCCGTGACGTAGCCGTTCGGGTGCTTGATGAGCACGAGGTTGCCGTAGCCCTTGAGCTCGTTGCCCGCATAGGCGACGACTCCGCCCTCGGCCGCCTTCACCTGCGTGCCCTCCGGCACCGCGATGTTGATGCCGTCGTTGCCACCTGCGCCGCCCTTGAAGCCCTGGATGATGCGGCCGCGCGCCGGCCAGCGGAACTCGGGGCCCCCGGCGTCGGCCGTCACCGTCGCGGGCGCCGGAGCAGCGGCCGCGGTCGCGGCCGGCGGCACGCTGGCGG
>CAXTFP010000429.1:0-3531 GCA_964243135.1 uncultured Lichenihabitans sp. | reverse complement strand
TCGGCGAGCTTGGCGCAGGCCTGGATCAGCAGCGTCGACTTGCCGATGCCCGGCTCGCCGCCGAGCAGGATCACGGAGCCCGGCACGAGCCCGCCGCCGGTCACGCGGTCGAGCTCGGCGATGCCCACCGCCGTGCGGGGCGGCTCGGCGCCGGTGGCCGTGAGCGTCTGGAAGGCGATCGAGCGCACCTTGCGGGGCGCCGCGCCGCGCGCCGAGGCCGCCCCGATCCCCGTGGCGCCCTGCTCCTCGACGATGGAGTTCCAGGCCCCGCAGGCGTCGCACTTGCCCTGCCAGCGGTTCGACACCGCGCCGCAGCTCTGGCACACGAAGGCGGTCTTGGCTTTACTCATGGGACGGCGGCTGGCCTCGCGTGGGTCCCCGGCGGGGAGGGCGGCTCGGCCCTCAGCCTTCGGCCGGGGCGCCCGCCGCGACGGGGAGGGACGGCGTTCCCGTTCCGTCCCCGATATAGTGGCGCCGGTGCCGCCGCCCAAGGTTGACCATGATCTCGTAGCCGATGGTGCCGCGGCGGGCCTCCAGCGCGTCGACCCCGGCCTGCGGCCCGAGCCACTCGTCGAGGTCGCCGGCCTTGGACGCACCGGCGGGCAGGTCCGTCACGTCGGCGATCGACAGGTCCATGGAGATCCGCCCCGCCAGCGGGCAGGGCACGCCCGCGACGTAGACCGCCGCGCCGCCCCCATCCAGTCCGCTGCCGCCGATGGGCACGCCATCCGCGTAGCCGAGCGCCAGCGTCGCCAGGCGCGAGGGCCGCGGCGCCGCCCAGCGGCCGTTGTAGCCCGCCGTGGCGCCGGCCGGCACCGACCGGACCTGCAGCACGCGGGCCTGCATCGCCACCACCGGGCGCATCGGGTTCGGCCGGCCGGGCAGGGGGTTGCCGCCGTAGAGCGCGTAGCCCGGCCGGACGAGGTCGAGCACGGGGCGACGCGGCAGGAACAGCCCGGACGAGTTCGCCAGCGAGGCCGGCAGGCTGCCCAGCGCGCGCTCGCGGGCGTGGTCGAAGGCCGCGATCTGCCGGGCGTTGATCGGGTCCTCCGGGTCCTCGGCCGAGACGAGGTGGCTCATCACCAGCGTGACGCCCGCGGCCTGGAGGCTCGCCTGCGGCAGGAATCGCGTGTCCTCGACCGGAAAGCCGAGGCGGTTCATCCCCGTGTCGACGTGCAGCGCGCAGGCCGGGGCCCCGGGGTCGCCGCCGCGCGCCTCCGTCCAGGCCGCGAGCTCCTCGGCCGAGCCGATCACCGCGTCGAGCCGGTGCGCGCAATAGATCGCGAAGGGCGCGGCCTCCGGGTGGAAGCCGTTCAGCACGAAGATGCGCCCGTCGAACCCGGCCGCGTCCAGCGCGCCCCGCGCTCGGCTGCCCTCCGCGGCATGGGCCACGAAGAAGGTGCGGCACCCGGCCCGCGCCAGGGCCGGCACGGCGGCCTCGATGCCGCAGCCGTAGGCGTCGGCCTTGACGGCGGCCCCGCATTCCGCGGGCGCCGCGCGATCCGCGAGGTTTCGCCAGTTGGCGCCGAGCGCGTCGAGGTCGATCCTGAGGATCGCCTGGGCGTCGCGCTCCGCCTCGGGCGGGAGGGCGGCAGCGAGGCTCACATCTGCTCCGGCAGGCGGTCGACCTGCGCGAGGTCGGAGAAGCGCGTCACCTCGGCGTCGAACTGCAGCTCCACGGTGCCGGTGGGCCCGTGGCGCTGCTTGCCGATGATCACCTCGGCCCGGCCGTGGGCGCGCTCCATGTCGGTGAGCCAGGCCGTGAACTCCTCGGTGCCCTCGCGCGGCTGCTTGTTCTTGAGGTAATATTCCTCGCGGTAGACGAACATCACCACGTCGGCGTCCTGCTCGATCGAGCCGGATTCGCGCAGGTCCGAGAGCTGCGGGCGCTTGTCGTCCCGGTTCTCGACCTGGCGCGACAGCTGCGACAGGGCGATGACCGGCACGGCCAACTCCTTCGCCAGGGCCTTCAGGCCCGTGGTGATCTCGGTCAGCTCCTGCACGCGGTTGGTCTGGCCGCCCGACTTCGACCCCGACAGGAGCTGGAGGTAGTCGATCACCAGCACGTCGAGGCCGCGCTGGCGCTTCAGGCGCCGGGCGCGGGCCGTGAGCTGGGCGATGGAGATGCCGCCGGTCTGATCGATGAAGAAGGGCACGTGCTGCATCTGCCGCGCCGCCTCCGTCACGTTGTGGAAGTCCTCGTCCGTCACGTCGCCGCGGCGGATCTTGTAGGACGCGACGCCCGACTGCTCGGCGATGATGCGGGTCGCGAGCTGCTCGGCCGACATTTCCAGCGAGAAGAACCCCACGATGCCCCCGTTGACCGTCTCCAGGGTGCCGTCGGCCCGCGTCTCCGAGCGGTAGGCCTTGGCGATGTTGAAGGCGATGTTGGTGGCGAGCGACGTCTTGCCCATGGCGGGACGGCCGGCCAGCACCACGAGGTCGGACTTCTGCAGCCCGCCGAGCGAGCGGTCGAGGTCGCGCATGCCGGTCGAGATGCCGGACAGCTTGCCGTCGCGCTCGTAGGCCTTGGCCGCGACGTCGATGGCCGTGGTCAGCGCCTGCGAGAAGGTTTGGAACCCGCCCTCGGCGCGGCCCGACTCGGCGATGGCGTAGAGGTGGCGCTCGGCCGCCTCGATCTGCTCGCGCGGGGAATGGTCGACCGGCGCGTCGAATGCGACATTGACGATCTCCTCGCCGATGTTGATCAGCCCGCGCCGCACCGCGAGGTCGTAGATCATGCGGCCGTAGTCGGCCGCGTTGATGATGGTCGTGGCCTCGGCCGCGAGGCGCGCGAGGTATTGCGGCAGCGTGATGCCGCCGACGCGGTCCGCGTCGCCGAGACAGGTCTTCAGCGTGATCGGGCTCGCGACCTTGCCGGCCTTGATCAGCGTCGCCGCCACTTCGAACACGCGCCGGTGCACCTCCTCGTGGAAGTGCTCGGGCGCGAGGAAGTCGGACACGCGGTAGAACGCGTCGTTGTTCACGAGCATTGCGCCCAGGAGCGCCTGCTCCACGTCGAGGTTGCTCGGCTGTTCCCGATAGGTGCGGTCGGGCTCGTCGAAGCGGGCCACGAGGGCGTGAACGCCTGCCATGAGGGTCGATCCTGGACGGCCGGGAGGCCGGACCCGCGCATGACGCGATTCGCGTTAAAGGTCGCGCCTCGCGGGCCGCCGTCCCCGGTTCACACCCTTATCAACAGGCGGCTGCCGAGGGAACATAAAAGGAACATGGGCCCGGGCGGGATGCCGCCCGGGCGCCGTCCGTGTCGCGGTCAGCGGTCGTCGCCGGCTTCCGCCAGCGCCGCGCCGACCTCGAGGCCGAGCTCGTCGAGGTCGAACTCCTCGCGCTCCAGCACGCTTTCGCCGCGGGCCTGGCGTTCCGCCTCCTCCACGCTGCGCGCGACGTTGATCGTCACCTCGACGGCCACCTCCGGGTGGAGGTTGATCGTCACCGGGCGCAGGCCGAGCGTCTTGATCGGGGCCTGCAGGGCGAACTGGTCGCGCGTCACGTTGAAGCCGCCCGCCGTCA
>CAXTFP010000428.1:0-3539 GCA_964243135.1 uncultured Lichenihabitans sp. | reverse complement strand
CGCTGGCTGGCCGCTATTCGGTGCTGATGCCCAACACCGCCAAGGGCGGCGGCAGTTCGCGCAGGATAACCGACGGCGAGGACCGCAAGCGCCTCAAAGCCATCGCTCAGGAACTCGACGTGCCCGAGGGCATGGGCGTGATCCTGCGCACGGCCGGCGCGGCGCGCTCGCCCGTCGAAGTGCGGCGCGACTTTGAATACCTGCTACGCATGTGGGAAAGCGTGCGCGAGCTGACGCTGAAGTCGACCGCACCGACGCTGGTCTACGAGGAGGGGTCGCTCATCAAGCGCTCCATCCGCGACCTCTACGGCAAGGAGGTCGAGGAGATCGTCGTGGCGGGCGAGGCCGGCTTCGGCGAGGCGCGCGACTTCATGCGCATGCTGATGCCCGGCAACGTCAAAACCGTGCAGCATTACCGCGACCCGCAGCCGATCTTCGCCAAATCCGGCGTCGAGGCGCAGCTCGACGCGATGTTCTCGCCCCAGGTCACGCTGAAGTCGGGCGGCTACCTCGTCATCAACCAGACCGAGGCGCTGGTCGCCATCGACGTCAACTCGGGCCGTTCGACCCGCGAGCACAACATCGAGGACACGGCGCTGCGCACCAACATGGAGGCCGCCGACGAGGTGGCCCGCCAGTTGCGCCTGCGCGACCTCGCCGGCCTCATCGTGGTCGACTTCATCGACATGGAGGAGGGCCGCAACAACCGGGCGGTTGAGCGGCGCATCAAGGAGGCGCTGAAGAACGACCGCGCCCGCATCCAGATCGGCCGCATCTCGCATTTCGGCCTGCTGGAGATGTCGCGCCAGCGCATCCGCACCGGCGTGCTCGAAGGTTCGACCGCCGTCTGCCCGCATTGCGCGGGCACCGGCACGGTGCGTTCGACCGCCTCCATCGCGCTCCACGTGCTGAGGCTCGTCGAGGATGCGCTGCTGAAGGACGCGTCCTACGACCTCATCGTGCGGAGCCGCAGCGAGGTCGCGCTTTACGTGCTGAACCAGAAGCGCGCCAAGCTCGTCGAGCTGGAGCAGCGCTTCGGCGTCACCATCACGGTCACGGCCGACCCGACGCTGACCGGCATGGTGTACCACGCGATCGAGCGGGGCGAGCTCGCGACCCCGGCCGTGGCGCCGGTGCCCCCGCAGAACCTCGTGCGCGTCGATTCCGTGGCGCCCATCTTCGAGCCCGGCAGCGAGTTCGAGGAGGAGGTCGAAGAGGCCGGCGCTGAGACCGAGCCGGCCGGCGTCGAGACAGGTGCCGAGGACGCTTCGGCCGAGGGCGGCGAGCGCCGCCGCAAGCGTCGCCGTCGGCGGCGCGGGCGCGACCGGGACGGCGGGGGCGAGATCTCGGCCGATGCGCTCCAGCTCTCCGATGACGCCCTGGGCACGATGGCGGAGTTCGGGGGCGCGTCGATCCCGCTGATCGAGGCGCTGGACGGGGCGTCGACGGGCGAGGCCGACCTCGGCTTCGCGGACGACACCGCGTCGGAGCCTCTCGACCTCATGGAACCCTCGGCGCTCGACATCTCCGACGCCGCGGCCGAGGACCTCGAAACGCCGGCCAAGCCCGCGCCTCGTCCCCGCCGGTCGCGCCGCACCGCGGCCAGGATCGACCGAGAGGCCGAGGCCGAGCAGGCTGCGCCCGAGGCGCCGGTGGACGAAGCGCCCGCGCGGCCCCGCCGCCGGCGGCCCTCTCGGTCGCGCGGCGGAGCCGAGGGCACACCGCTGCCCGAACTGGAGATCGCGTCGGAGACGGCCGAAGCCGAGACCGTCGTGACGGCGCCGGTCGATGCCGAGCCCGTGGGCAGCCGCCCGTCGGCCGACCGCGACGTCGGCGCCGACACGGTGGAGCACCACGCGCCGGAGACGGAGCCCGAGGCGCCGGCGGTGTTCGCGGCCGAGTCGACGATCGACACGATGTCGACGCCCGCGGAAGCCGCGCCGCAGCCCGCATCTGCGCCCGTCGAACCGGCTCCCGCCGATCCGACGCCGGCCGCCCCGGAGGACCCGGACAGGCCGAAGCGGTCCGGCTGGTGGCAGCGCGCCAAGGCCTCGTTCGGGACCTGAAGCGTCCCCTCCCGTGCGGGGCGCCTCGTCCCGCGCGGGCCGGCCTTGGAATGGCCGCACGGCGGCCCCATCACCGTCGTGAGACCCGGGCTCTCGGCCCGTGCGGCAACCGAAAGGGTGAGAATGGTTCAACGTCGAGGCCGGTCAATCCCGGCGATCCGGTCCGCGCTGCTCGGCGCGGGGCTGCTGGCCGCGGGCCTCCTCGGCGTCGCGAGACCGGCCCCGGCCGCCGCCGCCGAGTTCACGCCGGCGCAACGCGCCGAGATCGGCGGGCTCGTCAAGGACTACCTGCTGCAGAACCCGGAAGTGCTGCAGGACGCCATGGCCGAGCTCGAGCGCCGGCAGAAGGCGCAGGAGGACGCCAAACGCATGCAGGTCGTCGACACCAAGTCGGCGGACCTGTTCGGCGCTTCCACGGATGCCGTGCTGGGCAACCCGAAGGGCCGTGTCACGCTGGTCGAGTTCTTCGACTACAACTGCGGCTACTGCAAGCGGTCGCTCGACGACATCGGCCGGCTGATGAAGACCGAGCCGGACCTGCGCGTCGTGCTGAAGGACTTCCCCGTGCTCGGCCCGGGATCGGTGGAAGCCGCCTATATCGCCAGCGCCGCGCGCAACCAGTTCAAGGGCGACCAGTTCTGGCAATACCATTCCAAGCTGCTCGGCTCGCACGGCGCGGTCGGCAGGGCCCAGGCCCTGGCGGTCGCCAAGGACATGGGCGCCAACATGGACCAGCTCGCGAAGGACGCCGGCAGTTCCGAGGTGAAGACCACGATCCAGGGCACCATGCAGCTCGCCGACGCGCTGAGCCTGACCGGCACGCCCTCCTTCGTGGTCGGCAAGGACGTGGTGGTGGGGGCGGTCGGTTACGACGAGCTCAAGAACCGCGTCGACAGCGTGCTCAAATGCGGCAAGGCTGTCTGTTCCTGAGGCCGGGCCGGGCCGGCGGAGGTTCGCCCGCGCCGGCCGTTGGCTTTGCCGCGGCAGTTTCATTATGAGGGCGTGACGCGATCCACGCCCCCTCGGGCCCCGGCCGGCGCGCCGACGGCCCGTCTCCCATCACCAGAAGCACAGCATGACCCCCATCCGAAACGGCCTGCGGGCGCGCGCCAAGGGCGCGAAGCCGACGTCCGCCGGCGCTCCCGCCATCGATGCCGACCTCGTCCGCGCCCTGGCCCAGCTCATCGCCGAGAGCGACTTGGCCGAGATGGAGATCGAGAAGGGCGACCTGCGCATCAAGCTGGTCCGCCACGCGGCCGTGACCTACGCGTCGCCGGCGGCCCCGGGCATGACGGTCTCGGCCGCGCCGAGCGACGCCTTCCAGGCCCCGGCCGCCGAGCACCCGGGCGCCGTGAAATCGCCGATGGTCGGCACGGTCTACCGCCGCGCCAGCCCCGAGGCCAAGAGCTTCGTCGAGGTCGGCAGCGCCGTGAAGGCCGGCGAGAAGATCCTGCTCGTGGAAGCTATGAAGAC
>CAXTFP010000427.1:0-3549 GCA_964243135.1 uncultured Lichenihabitans sp. | reverse complement strand
AGCCGGGCGACCGCTCCTTGCAGGAACCGGCCGCGTGGGCGGGCACGTCTTGGGCATAGGGGAACACCTCGTGCGAAAGCAGGGTCGGAAGCGGGTCGATCTCAATCCCACTCCGCCTCAATTCCAGAGCTCGCGCGCCGCGGCCTTTGACGCCACGAGCTTCAGGCGCACGAGCCGCGTCACCACCGCCTCGAAAGACTTGCCCGTGGCGGCGCAGAGTTCGTCGAGGCTGCCCGCCACCGCGAACCCGGCCTGGAGCTTGGCGTCGTCGCGCGCCGTCCACTGCGCGGCCGCGGCCTCCGGGTCCGGCGCGAAGGGCGCGACATCGGCGGGGTCGACCGACCAGTCCCGCTTGCTCGGCTTCCCCTGCGCCTCGCCCCGCGCCCGGCTCGCCGCGGGCGCCACCGCCGCGGGCGCGGGTGCGGGCGGGGCCGGCCGGGGCTCCGGCTGGTAGGGGAGGCCCAGCGGCAGGAGGGTGTCCGCGTCCGGGTGGCCGGGGTCGGTGGCCGCGTGGGCGTCGCCGGCGAACTCCGCCACGAAGCGCGAGCGCTTGGACGCGCTGCCGCCGCGCTCGGCCGCATGGGTGAGGCCGAGGATGCGCCGCGCCCGCGTCACCGCCACGTAGGCGACCCGGCGCTCCTCCTCGATCTCGGACCCGGCCGAAGGCATCACGCCCTCCTCCATGCCGACCACGAAGACCGCGTCCCATTCGAGCCCCTTGGCCGAATGCACGGTCGACAGAACCACGGCGTTCTCGGAGGGGGTGCGCAGCGCCCGGCTCTGCTCGGCGATGCGCTCCATCAGCGCGTCGAGCCCGTCGCATTCCGCCGCGAGCCCCGCCATAGCGTCGCACAGGTTCGCCCAGTCGCGCTGCTCGCGCTCGGCCGACCGCTTCGGCAGGGCTTCGGATACGGTGCGCCGGGCGTGGCGGCAGGCTTCGGCGAAGCCGCGCCGGCCCGAGGGCGGCACCTTGTCGAGCCGGCGCCGCAGGCTCTCGCCGCGCTTGCCCGTGCCCATCTTCTCGATGGCGCGGCGGTCGTCGTCGTCCAGGAGGTAGAACAGCGCCCCGAGGAACAGCCGCGCCGCCGGGCTCTGCCACAGGTCGCCCGCGCCGCGCACGTCGAAGGGGATGTGCAGCGCTTCCAGCGCGCCCTGGAACGCCAGGCCCGTCGAGCCCGCGCGGTAGAGCACGGCGATCTCGCGCGACGGCACCCCGTCGCGGATCAGGGTCTGGATCGCCCGCGTCACCTGCCGCACCTCGGCGTCGGGCGAAGTATAGCCGCGGATCGTCACGGCTCCCGCATTCGCCCCGACCCCGGCCGGCGCGTAGTCCTTGGCGAAGCGGTCGCGGTTGCGGGCGATGAGGCGCTTGGCGCCCGCCACGATCTCGGGCGTCGAACGGTAGTTGCGGTCGAGCAGGTGGAGCACGGCGTCGCGGTGGCGGCGCTTGAAGTCGAGCGTGTAGCGGATGTCGGCCGCCCGGAAGGTGAACAGCGTCTGGTCGTCGTCGCCCACCGCCCAGAGGTGGACGCCGCCCGAACGGAAATGCTCGATCAGCCGGTGCTGGCCGAGGTTGATGTCCTGGTACTCGTCGACCAGCAGGTGGTCGACGGCCCCGGCTACCGACCGGCCGTAGGCGGGATTGTCGGCCATGGCGCGCAGCAGCAGCGGCACCATGTCGGCGAAGTCGATGGCGCCGGCCTCGCGCAGCGCTTCCTCGTAGACGGCGAAGAAGCCCGCGGCCCGCTGCCCCGCCTCGTCGTCCCGATCGAGCGAGGCGGCGTAGCGGCGGGCGTCGAACATCTGCTCCTTGGCGCCCGCGATGATGTCGAGGATGTCGCCCTCGTCGTTCCAATACATGCGCCGGCTGGCGAAGACGGCGCGCTGCTGGTGGCTGCTCCACACGTCGATGCGGTCGGGCAGCCCGGCGAGGTGCGGCTTGCGCTGGAGGCAGCGCAGCGCCAGGCTGTGGAAGGTGAAGACGCGGAGCTCCGCGGGCGTGTCGAGCGCGAGGTCGCGGGCGATGCGGCCGCGCATCTCCTCCGCGGCCTTCTTGGTGAAGGTCAGCGCCATGATGCGGCGCGGGTCGGTGCCGCCCTCGGCGAGGTGGCGGAAGCGCCCCACCAGCGTCGACGTCTTGCCCGAGCCCGGGCCGGCCAGCACGAGCTGGATCGGATGGTCGGCGGTGGCGGCGCGGCGCTGCGAGGGGTCGAGTTCGGCCATGCGCCCGTCCATGCCACAGGCGGGTGCTTCGGGGAATGCGCGGCTGCGTCCATCTGCGGCGCTTCGCTGCAAGGGATGGCCGAGCGCCGCGCTCGCGCGTTGCCGGTCGGACCACGCCGGGCCGCCATGACCACGTTCTTCACCGCCGACACGCACCTCGCCGACCCGCACATCCTGCGCGCGCGCGCCTTCCCCTCCATCGAGGACCACGACGAGGCGCTGATCGCGCGCTGGAACGCCCGGGTCGGCGAGGAGGACGAGATCTGGCACGTCGGCGACCTGCTTGGCGGGGTGGGCCGGGAGCGCTGTGCCGCCCTGTTCGCGCGTCTGCGGGGCCGCAAGCGGCTCGTCACCGGCAACCACGACTCCAACCGCGTGCTGGAGCTGCCCTGGGCCGCGCCGCCGGTCGACCACGCCCGCCTCGTGCTGCGGTCCGCCTCCGGTGCCGAGGTGCGGCTCTACCTGTCGCATTACCCGATGCGCTCCTGGCCGGGGCTGTGGCGCGGCACGCGCCACCTCCACGGCCACACCCATTCCATGCTGCCCGGCACGAGCCAGTCCTGCGACGTCGGCGTCGACGCCTGGGACTACGCGCCCGCCAGCCTCGACGAGGTCGTGGCCCGCCAGGACGCCACCGCGACCCTGCCGGAGGAGCTCGCGGTCTGGGCCGCGCGGCGGGCAGGGGAGTAGGGCGGCGGTCGCGGTCAGCCCGCCGCCGCGCGCCTCAAGGCCGCCTCGACGGCCTCGGCCACGGCCAGCACCGCCCAGTCGTCGCCATGGCGGCCGATCAGCATCAGCCCGGTGGCGAGTCCCTCGGGGCCGCCCATCGGCACGGTGGCCGCGCAGCCGTCGACGAAATTGATGGTCGATGGGTTGCGCAGCATCAACGCGTTGAGCCGGTCGAAGTCGCGCTCGACCGCCGCGACCGTCGGGGCCACGACCGGCACGGTGGGGGCCACGAGCACGTCGAAGCCGCGCGCGACGGCGTCGAAGGCGACGCGCGCCTCGGCCCGGAGCCGCCGCGCCTCGGCCAGGGCCTCCGCCGTCACGTCCGCGCCCGAGCGGATGCGGCGCAGCACCCGCGGGTCGCCGACCGCGTCGAGCCGGTCGAGGTGGGCGGCGTGGATGGCATGCGCTTCGGCCGCCACGATCGCCCGATTGACGCCGCCGGCCTCGGTGAAGCACGGCACCGCCACGTCGCGCAGGTTCGCCCCGGCGCGCGACAGTTCCGCCAGCGCCCGGCCGTAGTCGTCGCCCACCGCGTCGTCGAGCCCGTCCGCCACCAGGGTGGACACGACGCCGACCCGCAGGCCCGCGACACCCCGG
>CAXTFP010000426.1:0-3552 GCA_964243135.1 uncultured Lichenihabitans sp. | reverse complement strand
GCCGGCAGGGCCACAAGGGCCGCAGCCACCTCGTGTCGCCCGCCATGGCGGCGGCCGCCGCCATCGCGGGCCGCTTCGTCGACGTGCGCGAGATGGCCGCGGCGGGCTGAGGATTACTCGGCCCCCGTAGCGCCGCAGCCCGGTCGCTTTTCCCCGACCGCTCGCCCCTGACTTCGCGGGGACGGGCGTGCGGAGCTGACCGCCCGAGACGGCGTCAGGGCTTCGAAAGCTTCGGCACCAAGTCGTCGCGCGGGATGGCCGCGTCCGCGAGGTCGAGCGGGGCGACCGGCTTGTCCGGGAAGGTGGTCTCCCAGCCGCCGCCGAGCGCCTTGTAGAGCGCCACGAAGTCGGTCGAGATGTTGGCGGTCGCCTGCGACAGGTTCATCTCGGCGCCGAGCACGTTCTGGCTGTTCTGCAGCACGGTCGTGAAGGTGTCGACACCCTGGGAGTAGCGCGAGCGCGCCAGCGTCAGCGCCCGCCGGGCGTCCGCCACCTGCCGGATCAGGAAGGCGCGGCGCCCCTCGTCGCCCTTCAGCGCCGCGAGCGCGTTGACCACGTCGTGCCAGGCCTGCAGCACCGCGCGCTGGTACGCGATGGCGGCCTCCTGCTGGCGCGCCTGCGTCAGCACGAGGTTCGACCGCAGCCGCCCCCCGTCGAAGATCGGGATAGTGATGCTGGGCCCCACCATCATGTATTGCAGCGAGTTGCCGCGGAACACCTTGTTGGGGTCGAGCGCGTTGAACGTCGGGTCGCCCATGATGGTGACGGTGGGGAAGAACTGCGCCTCCGCGACGCCGATCTCCGCCACGGCCGAGTGGAGGTCGGCGTCGGCGCGGCGGATGTCGGGCCGGCGGATGATCAGGTCCGAGGGCACGCCGACCGGCACCTTGGGGGGCACGGGCGGGATCGCCTTCGCGCGCGTCAGCTCGGCCGACAGGGTGAGCGGCGGCTCGGCCAGCAGCAGGCCGATGGCGTTGACCGCCTGGATCTCCTGCTGCTGGAGCTGCGGGATCTGCGCCTTGATGCCCTCGACCTGCTGGGCCGCGCTGGCCGTGTCGACGCCGGTGACGAGGCCGCCCTGCTCGCGCGTCCGCACCACGTTCAGGATGTCCTCGTTCACCTTCACGTTGGCGAGGTCGATGCGGATCTGTTCCTGGATGCCGCGCAGCTGCACGTAGTCTCGCGCGAGCTCCGCCAGCACCGACACCAGCGTGCTGCGGCGCTGCTCGGCGGACGAGTCAACCTGCGCCTGCGCGGATTCGATGCCGCGCCGGACCCGGCCCCACAGGTCGAGCTCCCAGGAGGCGTCGAAGCCGGTCGTGATATTCTCGAAGGGCCGTCCCAGCGATTGGGTGATGCCGCCCGCGCCGTTCGCGCCGCCGGTCCCGCCGTTGTTCCCCGATCCGCTCCCGCCCAGCGCCCCCGCGGGCACGAGGCTGACGAGGCCGTTCTGGCTGAACTGCTGGCGGTACAGCGTGTTGGTGCCGTTGACGGTCGGCAGGGCGGCCGCCGCCGCCGTGCCGAGCTGGGCGCGGCTTTCCGTCAGGCGCAGCGTCGCGGTCTGGACGTCGAGGTTCTGCTCCGCCACGCGGGCTTCGAGCCCCGTCAGCACCGGGTCGCGGAACACCCGCCACCATTCGGCTTCGGGCTGGGCCGGGGTGGTGCGGGCGAGGATCGGAAGCGGGACCCGCACCCTCGTGCCGTTGTCGAGAAAGGTCTTGCTTTCGGCGATCGGCGCCAGGGGCGACACGTATTCGGGGCCGACCGTGCAGGCGCCCGGCGCGAGCAGCGCCGCGAGGATGGCGGGCGCGGCGCCGCGGAGGAGGGAGCGAGGGCGGGTCATGTCAGTCACCGCCCCCGCCACCGCCTGCCGCGGTCTTCTTGGAGATGAGGAAGCACAGGGGGACCACCAGGAAGGCCAGCACGGACGAATAGTGGAACACGTTGTTATAGGCCAGCACGGCGGCCTGCCCCAGGTAGGTCTGGTAGGCGTGCGACACCGCCTCGTCGTGCACCGCGCCGGCCGCGCGGCCGAGCGCCCGCAGCGACTGCTCGGACTGCTGGATCAGCATGTTGTAGCCCTGGTTCAGCGGCGTCACGAAGCCCGACAGGTGGGCCTGGTCGGCCTGCCGTCGCTCGGTCACCAGCGCGGTCGAGAGCGAGATGCCCACCGCTCCCCCCACGTTGCGGAACATGGAGAACAGCGCAGCCCCGTCGCTGCGCATCGTCTGCGGCAGGGTCAGGTAGGCGATGGTGGAGATCGGCACGAAGAGGAAAAAGAGCGCCGCCGTCTGGGCCGAGCGCATCGTCACCAGCGTCCAGAAGTCAAGGTCCGGGACGAGCCGGGCCGAGTACAGCAGGGCGAAGCCCATCATCGCGAAGCCGATCATCACGACGTAGCGGGTCGCCACCACTTTCATGAGCTGGCCCACGATGGGGATGAGGATGATCACCACGACGGCTCCCGGCGACAGGATCAGCCCGGACAGCAGCGCCGTGTAGCCGAGCTGCTGCTGGGAGAACTGCGGGATGAGCACGGCCGAGGAATAGAGGATCATGCCCATGGCGCCGATCAGCACGCAGCCCATGGCGAAGTTCCGGTCCCGGAACACGTCGAGGTCGATGATCGGCTTCTTGGCGGTGAGCAGCCAGCAGATGGCCCCGAAAATGCCGATGAAGGCCAGCACTGCCATGATGACGATGAAGGGCGAGCCGAACCAGTCGTCGTCCTCGCCTCGGTCGATCATCACCTGCATGCAGCCCAGGCCGAGCGTGATGAGGCCGAGGCCGATATAGTCGATGCCTTTGGTCTTCTTCTGCTTCTCTTTCTCCCAGGGCGGATCCTCGACGAGGATGAAGTTGGCGAAGACCGCGACGACGCCGAAGGGGATGTTGACGAAGAAGATCCAGCGCCAGTCGAGGTGCTCGATGAGGTAGCCGCCGAGCGTGGGGCCCAGCACCGGCGCCACGATGGTGGCGATGGCCGTCACCGCGAAGGCGGAGGCGCGCTTGGCGGGTGGAAAGGTGTCGAGGATGATGGCCTGCTGGTTCGGCTGGAGCCCGCCGCCGAAGAAGCCCTGGAACATCCGGAAGATGACGAGCTGCCCGAGGCTCTGCGAGATGCCGCACAGGAACGAGCAGACCGTGAAGGCGAAAAGGCAGATCAGGAAGTAGCGCTTGCGGCCGATCGTGTCGGACAGCCAGCCCGCGATGGTCAGCACGATGCCGTTGGCCACGAGGTAGGCGGTCAGCGCGTAGGTGGCCTCGTCGCTCGACGCCGCCAGCGTGCCGGCGATGTAGGGCAGCGCCACGTTGACGATGGTGGTGTCCAGGATCTCCATGAATGCCGCCAGCGTCACCGCGATGGCGATGAGCCAGGGGTTGAACCTGGGCTTCCAGCCCCCGCCGGCGCTCCCGTCGCTCATCGCAGCGTCACCGTGGGCACGACGCTGGCGCCGAGCGGCAGCGGCTCCTCGGGCTTGAGGCCGGAGTCGATGACGATCTTGACCGGCACGCGCTGCACGATCTTGACGAAGTTGCCGGTGGCGTTCT
>CAXTFP010000425.1:0-3553 GCA_964243135.1 uncultured Lichenihabitans sp. | reverse complement strand
CCATCAGCCCGTAGATGCACACGATCTCGCCCGCCCGGACTTGGAGCGACAGGTGGTCGACCACCGACCGCCCCGAGCCCGACACGTCCGCGACGCTGACGTCGTCGACCGACAGCGCCACCTCGCCGAAGCCGTAGCCGGCCGGCGGGGAGCCGAGGTCGAAGTTCTCGCCCACCATGTTGCGGACGATCCATTCGAGGTCGATGTCCGCCCGGTCGGCCTTGGCGGTCATGGTGCCGTCGCGCAGCACCACGGCGAAGTCGGTGATCTGCAGCGCCTCCTCGAGGTGGTGCGAGATGTAGACGATCGACACGCCGCGGCCCGTGAGGTCGCGGATGACCTTGAACAGCACCTCCACCTCCGCGGCGCTCAGCGCCGAGGTGGGCTCGTCCATGATGAGGATGCGCGAGTTGACCGACAGGGCGCGGGCGATCTCGACGATCTGCTGCTGGCCCAGGCGCAGGTCCTCGACGGGGGTCATCGGGTCGATGTCCTCCTCGAGCTCGGCCATCAGGGCGCGCGCCTGGCGGGCCTCCTCGGCGAAGTCGATGCCGGTCGCGGTGCGCAGCTCCCGCCCCATGAAGATGTTGTCGCGCACGCTCAAGTTGGGCGCGAGGCTCAGCTCCTGGTGGATGATGGAGATCCCGCGGTCCCGCGCCTCCGTCGAGGACGAGAAGGTCACGGGGACGCCGTCGAGCTCGACGCTGCCCGAGGTCGGCTTGACCACGCCGGACAGGATCTTCATCAGCGTCGACTTGCCCGCGCCGTTCTCGCCGAACAGCGTCGTGACCTTGCCGCGGTGGATGTCGAAGTTGACGCCCTTCAGCGCGTGGATGCTGCCGTAGGACTTGGCGACGTTGCGGGCCGACAGGACGGCGTCGCCCGCGGGTGCGGTGTCCGTGGCCGGCATCAGCGGACCTCCAGCCTGACGGGGGTGACGAGCCAGCTCGCCGGGTCGGTCATCTGGAACACGCCCACGACCGACACGGTCTTGCCGGACAGGTTCGGGGCGTCGACCTTGGCCAGGACCTGCTTCTTCATCTCCTTGTTCAGGGCCGAGCCCGCGTTCTGGTACTCGATCTGGTTGGTGAACTGCCCGAAGCTGACCGTTCCGGTGGAGTCGCGCAGGTCGGTCCCCATGATGGCCGGCCCCGTCTGCACGCGGATCGCCACCGGGTTCGGCAACCCGTCGACGGCGACATCGTAGTTGCCCGAGTCCTCCTTGCCGACGACCCCGGAGAAGCTGACGCAGAACTCCGGGCCGACGCCGGACTCGACGCCATACTGCTTCGTGGCCGCGGCCGGGTCCTTGGCGAGGGCGGCCGCCAGCACGGGGGCCGCCACGGCGCGGCCCTCGACGGCGGTCCGCACCTTGGGGAACTCCGACTGGCCGTAGGCCGCGGGCGAGAAGGCGCCCGGCTGGGCGCCCACGCTCGCGTCGAGCCGCACCACCTTCGTGCTGAGCGCCATGGCGGCCAGCAGGGCGACGCCCGCGACGGAGGCCGCGATCGGGCGGAGTCCGGGCTTCGCTGATCTGCCGGTCGCGGCGATGGGCTGAGAGCTCATGGTGGCGTCACCTGTGAGGAAACGGGGGCGGCCGGCGGCGGCGTCAGGCGGCGTCCATCCACCGCTCGAAGTCGCGCTTCTGGTCGGCGCTCATGTGCAACCCGTGCTTGGTGCGCCGGGTCAGCACGTCGGCCGGCGTCACGGCCCATTCGGTGTCGCGCAGGAACTCGACCTCGCGCTCGTAGAGCAGGCTGCCGTGGTGCCGCCCCAGCGCGTCGAGGCCCCTGGCGCTGGCGAGCAGAAGCCGCGCCCGCGTGCCGTAAAGGTGGGCGTAATGCTCGGCGAGGTCGGCCGGCAGCCACGGGTATTCGGCCCGCAGCGCCGCCAGGAAGGCCGGGAAGTCGGCGTTGGGCAGGTCGCCGCCCGGCAGGGTGGCGTCGGCCGTCCAGGCCCGGCCCATGGCCGGGAAGGTCTTGGCCAGCTTGTCGAGCGCGTGTTCGGCGAGCTTGCGGAAGGTGGTGATCTTGCCGCCGAAGACGCTGAGCATCGGCGGCTGGCCCGCGGGGTCGTCCACCTCGAAGACGTAGTCGCGCGTCACCGCGGAAGCGTTGGCGTCCGCGTCGTTGTCGTAGAGCGGGCGCACCCCCGAGAAGGAATACACGATGTCGCTCGGCGCGAGGGGCTTGGCGGCGTAGCGGTTGACCACCTTGAGCAGGTAGTCGATCTCCGACTGGTCGATCGCCGCCTCTTCGGGCTTGCCCGTGTAGGGGATGTCGGTCGTGCCGATGAGGCAGAGGTTCCCCTCGTAGGGGTTGACGAAGATCACCCGCTTGTCGTCGTTCTGGAACAGGTAGGCCTGCGGCCCGTCCCAGAATTTCGGCACCACGATGTGGCTGCCCTTGACGAGCCGCACCTTGTAGGAGCTGTTGCGCCCCGCGACGCGGCCGACCACGTCCTCGACCCAGGGGCCGGCGGAATTGACCAGCGCCCGCGCCCTGACGGTGCTGACCGCGCCGTCCGCCCCCTTCATGGTGACGCTCCAGAGCCCCTCCTCGGTGCGCCGGGCCGAGGTCGCGGCCGTGCGGGTCAGCACGGTGGCGCCGCGCTGCTTGGCGTCGAGCGCGTTCAGCACCACGAGCCGCGCGTCGTCGACCCAGCAGTCCGAATATTCGAAGGCGGTCGTGTAGTCCCTGCTGATGGCGCGGCCCTCGGGGGCGCGGCGCAGGTCGAGCTTGCGCGAGCCGGGGAGCATCTTGCGGCCGCCGAGGTGGTCGTAGAGGAACAGGCCCGTGCGGACCATCCAGGCCGGGCGCTGCTCGGGCGAGTGGGGCAGCACGAAGCGCATCGGCCAGATGATGTGGGGCGCCGAGCGCAGCAGCACTTCGCGCTCGATCAGCGCTTCGCGCACGAGGCGGAACTCGTAATATTCGAGGTAGCGCAGCCCGCCGTGGACGAGCTTGCCCGAGCGCGAGCTCGTGCCCTCGGCGAGGTCGCCCTTCTCGCACAGCAGCACCGTGAGGCCGCGGCCCGAAGCGTCGCGCGCGATGCCGGCGCCGTTGACGCCGCCGCCGATCACCGCGAGGTCGACCGTCCCGTGATCCGTCATGGTGCGTCCTCTTTCATCGTCGGTTCGAGCCCGGCCCGGCCGCGGGCGGGCCCGGCGGCGTCGTGCCGGTCCCGCATGGCACGCCACACCGGGGCGGATGCCTCGCGCGACGCCACGTAGGCGGGGAACAGCTGGTCGTAGCGCCGCCGGAGGTCGGGGTCGGGGTCGAGCGCGCCGGCCAGCGTCGGCGTCACCCAGCGGTCGATGCAGCTTTCCATGTCGGGGCAGGCCCCGACCGCGACGGCCGCCACCATGGCGGCGCCGGCGGCGCCCGCCTCCTCGCGTGTCGAGGTGCGGATGCGGGTGCCGAGCGCCGCGCCCAGGATGGTGCGCAGCGCCTTCGAGCGCGCCGCCCCGCCCGTGACGCGGACCTCGGGGGGCACCGGCCCCATGGCGGCGTAGCAGTCGCGCGCCGCGAAGCCGAGGCCCTCGTAGACCGCG
>CAXTFP010000424.1:0-3558 GCA_964243135.1 uncultured Lichenihabitans sp. | reverse complement strand
GGCATCGCGCGCGACGGCGGGGTGGTGGATGCACGCTGCCGCACCACCCGCAAGACGCGGCTCCTCGGCCACAATCAGCAGATCGCCCGCATCGACCACGAGGACCGCGGCCCCCTGCCCGAGGCCGTGGACGCACGGGTCGCCGAGCGGGCGGCGGCCGCGGTCGCCGAGTCCGACATCGCGGTCGTGTCGGACTACGGCAAGGGCGTGGTGTCGGACCGGCTGCTCGCGGCGGTGTTCGGCCGGGCCGCAGCGGCCGGCCGGCGGGTGGTGGTGGACCCGAAGCGCCGCGACCTCGCGGCCTACCGCGGCGCCGCCATCGTCACGCCCAACCGCGCCGAACTGGCGCTCGCCACCGGCCACCCCTGCGAGACCGACGCCGACGCCCGCGCGGCCGCGCGCATCGCGCAGGAGATGTGCGGCGCCGACATCCTGCTGACGCGCTCGGAGAAGGGCATGTCGTATTTCCCGGCCGCGGGCGAGCCGATCCACCTGCCGACCGTGGCGCGCGAAGTCTTCGACGTGTCGGGCGCGGGCGACACGGTGGTGGGCACGCTGAGCCTGTGCCTCGCGGCCGGCCTGCCCATCGAAGAGGCCATGCGGGCCGCCAACCACGCGGCCGGCCTCGTGGTCGGCAAGGTCGGCACCGCCGTCGTGTCGCGCGACGAGCTGCTGGCCGACCTCGCGGCCGACGGGGGCGAGGACGTCGAGGACGGGCGCCTGATGGGCGTCGAGGCGCTCGTGGCGCTGCGCGCTTGGTGGCGCCGCCAGGGCCTCACCGTGGGCTTCACCAACGGCTGCTTCGACCTCGTCCACCCCGGCCATGCCGCGCTGATCCGCCAGGCGGCCGGGGCCTGCGACCGCCTCGTGCTGGCGCTGAACACCGACGCCTCGGTGCGGCGCCTCAAGGGGGCGGGCCGCCCGCTCCAGGCCGAGGCCGCGCGGGCCGAGGTGGTGGGCGCGCTCAAGGGCGTCGCGGCCGTGGTGCTGTTCGACGACGACACCCCGCTCGACCTCATCGCGGCGCTGCGGCCCGACCTCCTGGTGAAGGGCGCCGACTACACGGAGGAGACGGTGGTCGGGGCCGAGGTCGTGCGGGCCGCAGGTGGCCGGGTGATGCTGGCGCGGCTCGTGCCGGACCAGTCGACCACCCGGCTCGCCGCGCGCGGCGCGGGGGCCGGGCCGTGATCCTGGTGACGGGGGGCGCGGGCTTCATCGGCTCCAACATCTGCGCCGACCTCGAAGCGGCCGGGCGCGGCGACGTGGTGGTGGCGGACCGGCTCGGCCGCGAGGGCAAGTGGCGCAACATCGCCAAGCGCAACCTGCGCGACGTGATCTTCCCCGAGGAGATCGAGGGATGGCTCGCGGGGCGGGGCGGGATCGACGCCGTGATCCACATGGGCGCCGACTCGTCCACCACGGCCACCGATGGCGACGACATCCTGCGCAACAACTTCCGCCTGTCGACGCGGCTCTGGGACTGGTGCGCGGCGAGCCGCACGCCGCTGATCTACGCCTCCTCGGCCGCCACCTACGGCGACGGCGCGCTCGGCTTCCTGGACGACGCGGCGCCTGCGGCGCTCGCGCAGCTGCGGCCGCTCAACCTTTACGGCTGGTCGAAGCACCTGTTCGACCGCTGGGCCCTGGCCCGGGCCGCCGAGGGCCACGCGCCGCCGCGGTGGGCGGGCCTGAAGTTCTTCAACGTGTTCGGCCCCAACGAGGGCCACAAGGGCGACATGCGCTCCCTCGTGGCCAAGACGGCCCGGACCATCGCGGCCGGGGAGGCCGTGACGCTGTTCCGCTCGCACCGGCCGGACTGCGCCGACGGCGAGCAGAGGCGCGACTTCGTCTACGTCAAGGACTGCTGCGCGGCGATCGCTTGGCTGATCGAGGGGCGCCCCGAGTCGGGCCTGTTCAACCTCGGCACGGGCCGGGCACGCTCCTTCCGCGACCTGATGCTGGCCGTGGGGGCGGCGCTCGGGGTCGAGGTGCGGATCCACTACGCCGATATGCCGGAGACGATCCGCGGCCAGTATCAGTATTTCACCGAGGCCCGCATGGAGAAGCTGTGCGCCGCGGGATTCGACCGGCCCTTCGCCACGCTGGAAGAGTCGGTCGCGGATTACGTGCGCGGCTACCTGACGGCCGACGATCCGCACCGCTGAGCGGGCGGCCCGAGAAGGAGGGAGCGGGGATGGTGGATCATCTGGTGGCCTGGGACGACGTGCCGTCGAGCGACGCGCCGGGCGGGCTGACGAAGCGCAGGATCGACCTTGCCGCGGTGTCGCTCGTCGCCGTGACGGTGCCGGCCGGCGCGGAGGCGCCGCGCCACAGCCACGGCCACGAGCAGTTCGTGCAGGTCCTGTCCGGCGGGGGCACGCTGACGACCGAACAGGGCACGGAGCGCTTCGGCCCCGGCAGCGTCTTCGTGTTCCCGGCCGGGACCTGGCATTCCGCCCGCTTCGACGCCGATACCCTGCTGGTCGAGACCAACCTGGAGCCGGGCTGAGGCGATCACAGGGTCGGCGTCAGTCGGCCTTCACGTGCGCCACCGCCTCGGCCAGCAGCTCGTCCATGCGGTGCCGGATCTCCGCCTCGGTGACGGCGAGCCCCTGCCGGCCCAGGTCGGCGCCGATCCTCGCCACCACGGCCTCGGCTCCGCCCTTCTCGATCGAGGCCATCAGGATCTGCGCCGCGTAGGCCTCGGCTTCCTCCCCGGAGCGGCCGAGCTTGTGGGCGGCCCAGAGCCCGATGTCGCGGTTGCGCCGCGCCTGGGCCCGGAACGCCAGTTCCTGGTCGTGGGCGAAAAGGTTCTCGAAGGCGCGTTCGCGGTCGTCGAAGGTGGTCATGGCACTGTATCCTGATGGCCGCGGCGCGAGGGGCGCCGGTCCCGCCGCACCCTGAACGCACATCTTGCGGCCGGGATGCGTCCTGCCCACTTTCCTTGAGCGGCCGCTGCCCTGGCTGGCGCCCGACGCCTCGCCATTGCGGGTCACGGGCGAGGCCGCGACGGCATCGGCGTTGTGCGGTTCGGTGCAATCCGCTAGGCTGCGACGTGGTCGGCTTGACGGGGCGATCGCAGCCAGAGGCCGCGCGCGGCTTCGATGTTGCAGTGCCTCGCGCGATCCGGATCGAGCGAGCGCCAGATGGAGCCCGACCGACCCATGGATTTTCTCAAGCCCCGGTTGACCCCCATGAACCGCCGCCGTCGCATCTATGAGGGCAAGGCCAAGGTCCTCTACGAGGGACCGGAGCCCGGAACCTTGATCCAGCACTTCAAGGACGACGCGACGGCGTTCAACGCCAAGAAACACCAGATCATCGACGGCAAGGGCGTCCTCAACAACCGTATCTCCGAGTACATCTTCCAGCATCTAAACAATATCGGCGTGCCGACGCACTTCATCCGCCGGTTGAACATGCGCGAGCAGCTCATCAAGGAAGTGGAGATCATCCCGCTCGAAGTGGTGGTGCGCAACGTCGCGGCGGGGTCGCTGTCGACCCGGCTCGGCATCGAGGAAGGCACGCAGCTGCCCCGCTCCATCATCGAGTTCTACT
>CAXTFP010000423.1:0-3573 GCA_964243135.1 uncultured Lichenihabitans sp. | reverse complement strand
GCGCTCAAGGACGCTCACGGTGACACCGGGAGCGAGGCCGTGACGCGTCGTACGACGAAGAAGGCCGCGGCCGCATCGGCCGCCGAGCCCGACGCCGCTGCCGAGCCCGCTGCCGCCGCTGAGCCCACTGCTGCCGAGCCCGCGGCCGTCGAGCCCGCCGAAGCCACCCTTCGCGTCCGTCGAGCGCGACCCCATGACGGGCGGGACGTCGATCCCGCCCGCGACCGCGACGGTGGCACGCGCCCCGCGGCGCGGCGGCGACAGCGCGAGCACCTGCCCGGCCTCGGCCTCGGCTGTCCAGCAGGGCGGCAGGGCTCGCCCGTCAAGCGTCGCGTCGCAGTCAGCCCCCGTGACCGCGAAGCCCGTGGCCCGCGCGAAGCGCAGGCGGAAGTGGAAGAACGCCACCTCGATGCCGGCGGCCCCCGGGTCGTTGCCGAGGAGGGCGTTGCCGGTGTCGAGCGCCAGGCGGTCCATGGCTCCGCCGCGGCCGATGCCGGCGCTGAGGAAGCCGCGGCGTCCCGCGTCCTGGACCGTGTTCGGTGCGCCGGTGGTGAGGATCTCGATCAAGCCGACAGTTCCGCGACCGTGAAGCGGACGGTGTCGCCCGGCCGCAGCAGGACGGGGTCGTCGGCCTCCGGGGCGAAGAGCTTGGCGGCCGTGTGGCCGATGATGTGCCAGCCCGAGGGGGCCGTGCAGGGCATGATGCCGGCCTGGGCGCCCCCGATGATGACGGCGCCCTCCGGCACGCGGCCCCGCGGGCTCGCGCGCCGCCCCCAGCTCAGCGCCGGGTCGAGGCCGGACAGGTAGGGGAAGCCCGGCATGGCGCCGACCGCCGCCACCGTGTAGGGCGCGGCCGCGTGGCGGCGCACCACCTCCGCGACGTCGAGCCCGCACCGGCGCGCCAGCTCCGGCAGGTCCTCCCCCCCGGCCCCGCCGTAGACCACGGGGAACTCCAGCGCGCGGCCGGCGACGGCCTCGGGCCGCGCCTCCGCCCAGGCGGCGAGCAGCGCCCGCTCCACGGCGGCCCGCTCGACGCGCAGGGCGTCGAACACGACCATGAGGTTGTTCATGCCGGGCACCGCCTCATCGACGCCGTCGGCGTCGAGCACGGCGCGCCCCGCCGCCCAGATGCGGCGCTGCACGGCGTCGTCGAACGGGCCATCGGCCGCGTCGAGCAGAACGGCCCCGCTGCCCATGCGGCTGAGCCGGCAGGCAGGGGGCGGCTCGGAGCCGGGGCGCGGTGGCATGGGGATCAGGGTCGGTCCTCGGCGTGCGCCTGCCCTTCTCCCCTCCGGGGAGAAGTTGGCCGGCAGGGCGGATGAGGGGAATTCACCACCTGTGGAATCCCCCTCATCCCCGCTTTGCGGACCTTCTCCCCGAGGGGAGAAGGGCAACAACGCCCAGCGTCATCGCTACGTATCAGCGCTAGCCCCGAGGGGAGAAGGGCCTCGAACTCCCGCCGCGGGAGGCGCGTCGCGTCGGAGCTACACCGGGGATGGGTTGCGCTCGGCGAAGCCGGCCTGGTGCCAGTAGGGATAGGCCAGGGGCACCGCGCTGGCCGCGTCGAGGCGCTTCACCTGTTCGGGCGTCAGCGTCCAGCCCACGGCGCCGAGGTTCTGGCGGAGCTGCTCCTCGTTCCGCGCGCCGACGATGACGCTCGACACGGAGGGGCGGCCGAGCACCCAGTTCAGCGCCACCTGCGGCACGCTCTTGCCGGTCTCCTCGGCCACGATGTCGAGCGCGTCCACGACGCGGTAGACGTGTTCGTCCTCCAGCGGCGGGCCGGCCTCGGCGGTCTTGTGCAGCCGGCTCCGCTCGGGGAGGGGCTGGCCGCGGCGGATCTTGCCGGTGAGGCGGCCCCAGCCGAGCGGGCTCCACACCACGGCGCCGAGGCCCTGGTCGAGCCCGAGCGGCATCAGCTCCCACTCGTAGTCGCGGCCGACCAGCGAATAGTAGGTCTGGTTCGCCACGTAGCGCGGGTAGCCGTGCCGGTCGGCGGCGGCCAGCGACTTCATCACGTGCCAGCCCGAGAAGTTCGACACGCCGACGTAGCGGATCTTGCCCTCGCGCACGAGCTGGTCGAGCGTCGACAGCACCTCCTCCACGGGCGTGAGGGCGTCGAAGCCGTGGAGCTGGAACAGGTCAATGTAGTCGGTGCCGAGGCGCTTCAACTGCTGCTCGACCGTGGCGACAAGGTGGTGGCGCGACGAGCCGACCTTGTTCGGGGCTTCGCCCGCGCGGAACGTCGCCTTGGTGGAGATGATGAGCCCGTCGCGCGGCCGGCCCTTGATGGCCCCGCCCAGGACCTCCTCGGCGCTGCCCGCCGAGTAGACGTCGGCGGTGTCAAACATGGTCAGCCCGGCGTCGAGGCAGATGTCGACGAGGCGGCTCGCCTCGGCGACGTTGGTCGAGCCCCAGGCCTCGAAGAACTCGCCCTTGCCGCCGAACGTCCCCGTCCCGAAGCTCAAGGCCGGCACGGTGAAGCCCGAGGCCCCCAGGCGGCGGTATTCCATGGCGTCGTTCCCCATCCGGATGGGCCTCGCCGGCCCGAATGGAGTGAACGCGCGCCGGGCGCGGGCGGATCCCCGTGCCGCCGCGGCCCCGGAGGCGCCGAGGGGGACACTCGGTCGCGCTCAGGGTGCGTGAATCGTCAGAACCCGAACTTCGGAAAGGGGCGTTCGAAAACGTACCGACTCGATGGAGGGCAGTGTGGCGTATTACGTGGTCAGATGCAGTCAGGACGGCGACAGGAGCCTCACGGGTCGATCGAGCGCCGAGGAGGCCATTCAGGCCATGAAGGCCATCATCGAACAGGGCTGGCAGCTCGAGGAGATCACCCGCGACAGGCTGGTGATCGACGAAGCCATCCTCAGGCGCGACGCGGACGAGGAGGCCCCTTTCGCATCCCACGTCGGGCCGTAGGCAAACCGCCCTCGCCGTCCCGGCCCATGGTGCGCCCGTCCATCCTCCGCACCCCCGGGATGGATCCGGGGAGGCCGCGTCCGTCGCGGCCTCCCCGGTCATCCCTCTCCACCGTCGCAGGCCTTCGCTCGAAACCCGGAGCCGATTGGAGCCCCACTCCGGCGGCCCGCGAGACCGAGGCCGACAAAGGGCCGCGACGCCGGTTCAGTCTTCCTTCGTCCGGACTCGATAAAGGTTTTGTCACGACGGACGGGCGGCAGAGGGGTCGGGTGGGTTCATGAGCATCCTGGATGTGGTTCTGGGCCGCAGGCTCGCCAGCAGCGAGCAGGACACCCGCCAGATCGGGTGGTTCGAGGCCGTGGCCGCGATGGGGCTCGACGCGGTACTCGACCCGGCCGTCTTTAGCTTGTTCAACTGCTTTGACGACATCTGACGTCACGGTGCCGCTTTTGGGGTTTTGCATCAAGCCCTTAGGCCCCAATACGCGGGCATACTTGCCCAGGCGTGCCATTAAGGCTGGTGTGGCTATGAGCGTATCGAAGTTAATGACGCCTTTTTCGATGTCTTTTAATAATTCATCGGTGCCGGCAATGTCAGCACCAGCTTTTTTGGCAGCAGCAGCTACCTGGGCATGCAAAGCTTTTTGCAGAA
>CAXTFP010000422.1:0-3586 GCA_964243135.1 uncultured Lichenihabitans sp. | reverse complement strand
GGGGGGCTGGGGCCCGCACGGCTGAAGCGACATGGATCTCCTCCTTCGAATGGGGGAGCCGGGCGCGATGGGTGGGGAAATGCCGCACGGTCCGGCGGCCGATCCTGTCCCTTCGCCGGCATGACCCGGATCAGGTTCAAAGGGTTCGGCTCGTCGCCGTCTCAGCCCCGGTCATGGGACGCCCCTCGGACGAGGGGGAGAGTGCAGCGTCGCGGGGACACCGTCAAGCCGGCGCCGTCGGCCCAAGCTCTAAGCAGGTTCTCGCGAACCTGCTCACACTTGAAAGATTGAGCAGCCTTGATTTCGCTTCGAAGAAGCGAAATCAACCGTGGCTTTAGCCACGCAAGGCTGCTTAGGCCCGGCATCGCCGGGCAACCGGCGTCAGCGGGCGAAGAGGCGGTTCGTCGGGCTGATCGCGAAGCGGACGTTGCCGATCCGGCCGCCGTCGTGATCGCAGCCGTAGAGCTCCGCCAGTTCGGAGCGCAGGCGCTCGCGGTCGTCGCTGGCCGCCAGCACCTTGAAGGTCGGCGAGGTTTGGGCCAGCACCCAGATCAGGGGCGCGGGGTTTCCGGAGACGGCGAGGTCGGGTTTGGGCGACAGGGCTTCGCGCATGGGCGCTCTCTCATCAGCAACAGGATCCGAGAACGTCACAAACCTTTCATCCGACGGTTAAGATTCGATGAAATGGGCGCCCGCCCCGCCCAGCGGCGCGGGGCTTCCGTTCAGAACGGGAGGTTGAACACCCGGTAGGGCTGGAGCGCGCCCTGCTCGATGGGCCCGAAGGCCACCACCACGCCCCCGCAGGCCGCGTAGGCCATGCCCTCGCTCGGCGCGTCGCGGCCGCGCAGCATCAGAGGCTGGCCGCGCCGCAGCCGCGCCGCGTCCTGGCGAACCACGTCGACGCCCGGCACCTCGCCCAGGCCCGCCTCGACCCGGCGCAGCGCGCCGAGGAAGCCCGCCGGGTCCTCGTCCTCGCCCGGCAGCGTCGCGGAATCGGCCTCGAGGAAGGGTCCGACGCGCGTGCGCCGCAGGGCGTTGACATGGCCGAGGCAGCCCAGCGCGTCGCCGAGGTCGCGCGCGATGGAGCGCACGTAGGTGCCCTTGCCGCAATGGGCTTCGAGCACGGCCTCGTCCACCGAGCACTCGATCAGGCGCAGCGCGTGGATCGTGACGGGCCGCGGCTGGAGCTCGAAGACTTCGCCGTCGCGCGCCCGGTCGTAGGCGCGCTCCCCGTCGACCTTGATGGCCGAGTAGCTCGGCGGGCGCTGAAGGATCGTGCCCTCGAAGGACGGCAGCAGCGCCTCGATCTCGGCCCGCCCCGGGCGCAGGTCGGAGGTCGCGACCACGGCGCCCTCCGTGTCGTCACTGTCGGTCTTGACGCCCCAGCGGATGCGGAAGCGGTAGGTCTTGGCGCCGTCCTGCACGAAGGGCACGGTCTTGGTGGCCTCGCCGAAGGCGACCGGCAGCAGGCCTGATGCCAGGGGGTCGAGCGTGCCGGCGTGGCCGGCCTTCTTGGCGTTGAACGGGCGCTTCAGGCGGCCGACCGCGTGGGTAGACGTCATGCCGACCGGCTTGTCCAGCACCAGCCAGCCGTTCACCTCGGCCTTGGCCCTGCGGGGCGGCCGAGGGGGCTGCGCCGGATCGGCCCCCGCCGCGTCGGGCTCGCTCTGCGTCATCTCTGGTTCAATCACGGTCGTGGCCACCCGATGTTTCGAGGTCGCGCCGCACCACGGGCAGGTCCAGCAGCGCGTCGATCCGGGCGGATCGTTCGAAGCTCTCGTCGACCCTGAACTTCAGGTCCGGCGCGAACTTGAGGTTCACCTTGTGGGCCAGCTCCGCCCGCAGCACCCTCTTGTGCCTGTCGAGCGCCTCGATGACCGGCTGCACGCCGCCCCCGCCCAGCGGCATGACGTAGACGTTGGCGAGCTTGAGGTCGGGCGACATGCGGACCTCCGGCACCGTGATGACGAGCTTGTCCAGCGCGGGGTCGTTGAGGACGCCGCGGGACAGCATCTCGGCCATGACGTGCCGGATCAACTCGCCGACGCGCAGCATGCGCTGCGAGGGCTGCGCCCCGGAATGGTGAGCTCTGGACATGGGTGACGTGGTCCTGGACCGATGGGGCGGCGGCTCCGCGCGCCCCGAGGGCGACGGGCGGCGGCCGAAACGAAAGGCGGGAAGGCGGGCCCGTCGGCCCGCCTTCCCGCCGGATCCCGCGACGGGCGCGCCGTCAGAGGGAGCGCTTCTCCTCGTGGACACGATAGCACTCGATGACGTCGCCGGCCCGCATGTCCTGGTAGGACTCGAAAGCCATGCCGCATTCCTGGCCCGACTGCACGTCCTTGACCTCGTCCTTGAAGCGCTTGAGGGTCGACAGCTTGCCCTCGTGCACCACGACGTTGTCGCGGATGAGCCGCACGTTGGCGCCGCGCTGGACGTTGCCGTCCGTGACCCGGCAGCCCGCCACCTTGCCGACCTTGGAGATGTTGAACACCTCCAGGATCGAGGCGTTGCCCAGCATCTCCTCGCGCAGCATCGGCGCCAGCAGGCCCGACATCGCGCTCTTCACGTCGTCCACGAGGTCGTAGATGATGTTGTAGTAGCGGATCTCGATGCCGTTCTGCTCGGCCGAGGTGCGGGCCTCCTTGTGGGCCCGCACGTTGAAGCCGATCACCGCGGCGCCCGAGGCCTGGGCGAGCGTGATGTCGGACTCGGTGATGCCGCCCGCGCCGGCGTGGATCACCCGGGCCGCGACCTCGTCCGTGCCGAGCTTCTCCAGCGCCGAGATGATGGCCTCGACCGAGCCCTGCACGTCGCCCTTGATGAGCAGCGGGAACTCCTTCTTCCCCACCGACCTCAGCTGGCTCATCATGTCGACCAGCGAGCCGCGGACGGAGCCGCCGCGGGCCGACAGCTTCTCGCGCTTCTGGCGCTCGCGGTATTCCGTGATCTCGCGGGCGCGGGCCTCGCTGTCCACCACGGCGACGCGGTCGCCCGCGTCGGGCGCGCCCGAGAAGCCCAGCACCTCGACCGGGAAGGACGGCCCGGCGTCCCCCACGGTCTCGCCCTTGTCGTCGAGCAGCGCGCGCACGCGGCCCCACTGGGACCCTGCCACCACGATGTTGCCGACCTTGAGCGAGCCGCGCTGCACCAGGACCGTGGCCACGGGGCCGCGGCCGCGGTCGAGCCGCGCCTCGATCACCGTGCCCTCGGCGGCCCGGCCCGGGTCGGCCCGCAGGTCCAACACCTCGCTCTGCAGCTCGATCGACTCGAGCAGCTTGTCGAGGTTGGTGCGCTTCAGGGCCGACACCTCGACCTCGAGCGTGTCGCCGCCCATGCTTTCCACCTGCACGTCGTAGTGCAGCAGCTCGGAGCGGACGCGCTCGGGCTTGGCGCCCGGCTTGTCGATCTTGTTGATCGCCACGATCATCGGGACCTTAGCGGCCTTAGCGTGGTTGATGGCCTCGATCGTCTGGGGCATCACCCCGTCGTCCGCCGCCACCACCAGGATCACCACGTCCGTCACCTTGGCGCCGCGGGCCCGCATGGCCGTGAAGGCCGCGTGGCCGGGCGTGTCGATGAAGGT
>CAXTFP010000421.1:0-3592 GCA_964243135.1 uncultured Lichenihabitans sp. | reverse complement strand
TGATCCCGGGCTGCACCTACTGCCAGCCGCAGATCGCCTCCGTGGGCCTGACCGAGGCCAAGGCCAAGGAGGCGGGCCACAAGCTCAAGGTCGGCCGTTTCCCCTTCGTGGGCAACGGCAAGGCCATCGCGCTCGGCGAACCTGAAGGCCTGGTGAAGACGATCTTCGACGCCGAGACGGGCCAGTTGCTCGGCGCCCACATGGTCGGCGCCGAGGTGACGGAGCTGATCCAGGGCTTCGTGGTCGCCATGAACCTGGAGACCACGGAGGAGGACCTGATGAACACGGTCTTCCCGCATCCGACCCTGTCGGAAACGATGCACGAGGCCGTGCTCGACGCCTACGGCCGCGTCGTCCACACCTGACCGCGCCCCCATGTTCGCGGCCCTGCACACCACGAACCTCGTCGCCATCCTGCTCATCGGTCTCGTGGCGGGATGGCTCGCCAGCCTGGTCGTCGGCGGCGGCGGGCTGTGGCGCGACCTCGTCACGGGGCTGGTCGGCGCCGTTGTGGGGGCTTTCCTGCTGCGCGCGCTCGGCATCGCGCTGCCGTTCCACGATCCCCTGATGGCCGACATCGTCACGGCGACGCTGGGGGCCGTCGTCGTGGTGGTGGCGGCGCGTGCCGTCGCTTAGATAGGGACTGGAGGTTCCCCCATGCTGGTGCTCGACCTGCTCAACAGCGACCCCCGCGCCCAAGCGGTGCCGGCCGCCCCGCGCCACCCCGAGAAGGCACACCGGCCGGATCAGCCCGTGCTGAAGAAGCCGGACTGGATCCGCGTCAAGGCGCCGGGCTCGGCCGGCTTCGCCGAGACGCGGGGCATCGTCAAGGAGCACGGCCTCGTCACGGTCTGCGAGGAGGCGGGCTGCCCCAACATCGGCGAGTGCTGGACCAAGAAGCACGCCACCTTCATGATCATGGGCGACACCTGCACGCGGGCCTGCGCCTTCTGCAACGTCCGCACCGGCCTGCCGGGCGCGCTCGACGCCGCCGAGCCCGAGCACGTCGGCGACGCGGTCGCCAAGCTCGGCCTGCACCACGTCGTCGTCACCTCGGTCGACCGCGACGACTTGGCCGACGGCGGCGCCGAGCACTTCGCCCGCACCATCCGGGCCATCCGCCGCCTCGCGCCCGGCACCACGATCGAGGTGCTGACGCCCGACTTCCTGCGCAAGCCCGGCGCGCTGGAGGTGGTGGTCGCGGCCAAGCCCGACGTGTTCAACCACAACCTCGAGACCGTGCCGTCGCTCTACCTGTCGGTGCGGCCCGGCGCGCGCTACTTCCACTCGCTGCGGCTGCTGCAGCTCGTGAAGGACCTTGATCCCGAAATCTTCACCAAGTCCGGCATCATGGTGGGGCTCGGTGAGGAGCGGACGGAGGTGCTGCAGGTCATGGACGACATGCGCTCGGCCGACATCGATTTCCTCACCATCGGCCAGTACCTCCAGCCGACCAGGAAGCACCACCCGGTGCGGAGCTTCGTCACGCCGGACGCCTTCAAGGCCTACGAGACGGTGGCGAGCGCCAAGGGCTTCCTGGTCGTCTCGGCCTCGCCGCTCACGCGATCTTCCCACCACGCGGGCGACGACTTCCGCCGCCTCCAGGCGGCGCGGCGGGAGCGGGCGGCGGCCTGAGCCACGCGGGGGCTTCAAGCCGCGGCCCGGCGCGCAACATCGGGCCGTCGCGCGACATTGTTCCCGCGAGGGCGATAGCCGCCAGCGGGATCGGGAACGATGGACAATACGGAAGTGCTCGACAGCGACGACGGCGCGCTGACCCTCCGGCACAACGCCTCGGGCCACGTCTTCACCTATCGGATCGAGGGCGGCGATCTCGTGCCCGGCCCCATCCGCGAGGGTCACGGCCCGAAGGACGTGGGGGACGTCGCGGCCGACGTCCATGCCGCCGCCAAGCGCGAAGCGAAGCGCCGCGGGCTGATCTGAACTAGACTCGCATTCAAAGAGCCCTGACCCTCTGAATGCGGATCCTCGACGAATCTACGCCGCCTTCTTGCGTTCCCCGATGGCGACCAGCACGCGCAGGATCTCCCGCGTGCCCTCCAGCCGGTCCTCCGGACGGTCGAACTCGCGGGCGAAGGCGACCCGCATGTCGGGCCGCACCTTGGCGCCCTGGCGCGGGTCCTGGATCAGCTTTACCAACCCCTGCGGGTTGGTGAAGCTGTTGTCGCGGAACCCCACCGTGACGCCCTTCGGCCCGGCATCGACCCGCTCGACGTTGGCGCGCCGGCACAGGCCCTTGACGGCCATGAGCTTCAGGAGCTGGCGCACCTCGTCCGGCATGGCGCCGAAGCGGTCCACCATCTCGGCCCCGAAGGTCTCGATCTCGTCCTCGTCTTCCAGCGCCGACAGGCGGCGGTAGAGCGTCATGCGCAGCGCGATGTCCGGCACGTAGTGCTCGGGGATCGTCACCGGCACGCCGATCGAGATGGCCGGCGACCATGCCTCCTCGACGACCTCCGCATCGCCCGCCTTCAGGGCCTCGATCGCGTCCTTCAGCATCTGCTGGTAGAGCTCGAAGCCGACCTCCTTGATGTGGCCGGACTGCTCATCGCCGAGCAGGTTGCCGGCGCCGCGGATGTCGAGGTCGTGGCTGGCGAGCTGGAAGCCGGCGCCGAGCGTGTCGAGCGACTGCAGCACCTTCAAGCGCTTCTCGGCCTGGGGGGTCGGCGGCTTGTTGGCCGGCAGGGTGAAGAGCGCGTAGGCGCGGGTCTTCGAGCGGCCGACGCGGCCCCTGAGCTGGTAGAGCTGCGCCAGGCCGAACAGGTCGGCGCGGTGCACGATCAGCGTGTTGGCGCGCGGGATGTCGAGCCCCGCCTCGACGATGGCGGTGGCGAGCAGCACGTCGTAGTGCCCCTCGTAGAAGTTCGACATCTTGTCTTCGAGTTCGCCCGCCGACATCTGCCCGTGCGCCACCACGAACCGCACCTCCGGCACCGAGCGCGCCAGGAAGGCCGCGGCCTCCTCCAGGTCCTCGATATGCGGGCAGACGTAGAAACTTTGCCCGCCGCGGTAGCGCTCGCGCAGCAGCGCTTCGCGCACCATCAGCTCGTCGAAGGGGAAGATGGAGGTCCGCACCGCGAGCCGGTCGACCGGCGGGGTCGCGATGATCGACAGGTCGCGCACGCCCGTCATGGCGAGCTGGAGCGTGCGCGGGATGGGGGTGGCCGACAGCGTCAGAATGTGGACCTCGGCCCGCATGTCCTTCAGCCGCTCCTTGTGCGCGACGCCGAAGCGCTGCTCCTCGTCCACCACCACGAGGCCGAGGTCCTTGAAGCCGATCCCCTTGCCCAGGACCGCGTGGGTGCCCACCACGATGTCCACCGTGCCGTCGAGCAGCCCGGCCTTGGCGCGGCGCTGCTCGGCCGCCGGCACCATGCGGCTCACCTGCGCGACCTCGATCGGCAGGCCCGCGAACCGCTCCGAGAAGGTCTTGTAGTGCTGCCGGGCCAGCAGCGTCGTCGGCACCACCACGGCCACCTGCTTGCCGTTGATGGCGGCCGCGAAAGCGCCGCGCAGCGCCACCTCGGTCTTGCCGAAGCCGACGTCGCCGCAGACCAGCCGGTCCATCGGG
>CAXTFP010000420.1:0-3594 GCA_964243135.1 uncultured Lichenihabitans sp. | reverse complement strand
GTCGGTGCCGTTCTCCCCGCCGCTCATCCCCGCATGCGCGGGGATGAGCGGCGAAGGGGACGGTCACTGTAAACAGCCTTGATCTGGAACTAGACTGCCAACGTTACAGGCGTCTCCTCAGGGCTCCGCCCTGAAACCCGCAAAAGGCCGAGGGCCTTTTGAAACCAATTTCAAACTGCACTCGGCCTCAGAGGATGAGGTCCGGCCCGCAGAGCTTGGGGTCGATCGGCTTCTTGAACAGGAACACCATGCCGAGCGCGATGCGCCGGCCGGGCTCCACGGGGCGGCTGCCGACCGTGGCGATGTCGGCCGGGCCGAGCCCGGACAGCTCGGCTTCCACGGCCACGCCGGTCTGCGAGATGTTGATGATGCGCGCGGCGACGCGCTTGCCGCCCGCCGTGGTCAGCACCGTCGCGGTCTTGTGCGGCACGAAGCGCTCGGCGGCCCGGGTCTCGCTCGGCTCGGTCTCCGCCGCGTCCCAGAGCGGCTCGACCGCGGCGGGCCGGGGCGCCGTGACCTCGCGCGGGATCGTCGACGCCGGCGGCGCCTCGCCCGGCCCGCTGCCGCCCGTCACCGCCTTCCACACTCTTCCGAGACCGATCAGGGTCCGACGCCGTCCTGCCGCGATGGATGGGCCGGGCGCGCCGCGCGCCGTCCCGGTCAGGCCTGCACGTTAGCCCCGGGGTCCTTTACGGATCGTCAGCGCCGCCCCCCGGATCGCGGCGCGTTCAGCCGAAGGTCTTGCGCGGGTCAAAGGCGTCGCGCACCGCTTCCCCGATGAAGATCAGCAGCGACAGCATCACCGCGATCGTCAGGAAAGCCGTGAGCCCGAGCCACGGCGCCTGGAGGTTGGAGGTGCCCTGCAGCAGCATCTCGCCCAGCGACGGCGAGCCCGGCGGCAGGCCGAGCCCGAGGAAGTCGAGCGACGTCAGGGTGCTGATGGAGCCCGACAGGATGAAGGGCAGGAAGGTCAGCGTCGCCACCATGGCGTTGGGCAAAACGTGCTTCCACATGATGCGCAGGTTCGACAGGCCGAGCGCCCGTGCGGCGTTCACGTATTCGAAGTTGCGCGCCCGCAGGAACTCGGCTCGCACGAGGTGGACGAGGTTGACCCAGGAGAACAGCAGCAGGATGCCGAGCAGCACGGTGAAGGAGGGCGTGATCACGGCCGCCACGATGATGAGGATGTAGAGGTGGGGCAGCGACGACCAGATCTCGATGACCCGCTGCAGGATGAGGTCGGTCCAGCCGCCGAAGTAGCCCTGCACGGCGCCGGCCGCGATGCCCACGGCCGAGGAGATGCCGGCGAGCAGCAGGGCGAAGACCACCGACAGCCGGAACCCGTAGATGAGCCGCGCCAGCACGTCGCGGCCGTGGTCGTCGGTGCCGAGCCAGTTGCGCTCGACCGCGCGGCAGGGATGGTCGGCCGGCGGCGTCCCGCCCGCATCCGCGACCGCCTTGGCGCATTGCGCGTCCGACAGCAGCCAGGTCGGGGGCGAGGGCAGGGTGGTGGGCGGGGACAGGTTGCGGGTGGCGTTGGAATAGCGGTTCGGCGCCCACACCATCCAGCCGTGGTCCTCGATCTCGCGCGCCGTGTCGGGGTTGCGGTAGTCGGTGTGGGCCAGGAAGCCGCCGAAGCGCTCCTCCGGGTAGTCGTTGAACACCGGGAACAGGATGTCGCCCTTGTACGACACCACGAGGGGGCGCTCGTTCGACACGAATTCGGCGGCGAGCGACACGGCGAACAGCGCCGCAAAGATCAGGAGCGACCAGTAGCCCCGCCGGTTGCCCTTGAAGTTGTCGAGCCGGCGCCGGTTGATCGGCGTCAGCCGGAGCCAGCCGCCGCGGCCGGACGGGGGGGCGAGGAGGACCGGATCGACGATGACATTCATCTCACACGCCCCGCGTCTCGAAGTCGATCCGGGGATCGATCCAGGTATAGGTGAGGTCGGACACAAGGTTCACGACGAGGCCCAGCAGCGCGAAGATGTACAGGTTGGCGAAGACCACCGGGTAGTCGCGGTTCATGATCGAATCGTAGGACAGGAGCCCCAGGCCCGGCAGGTTGAAGATCTCCTCGATGAGGATGGCGCCGGTGAAGAAGGCCGAGATGAAGGCGCCCGGGAAGCCCGCCACCACGATCATCATGGCGTTGCGGAAGACGTGGCCGTAGAGCACGCCGCGCTCGCTCAGGCCCTTCATGCGGGCCGTCTGCACGTATTGCTTGCGGATCTCGTCCAGGAAGGAGTTTTTGGTCAGGAAGGTCGAGGTCGCGAAGGCGCCGACCGACATGGCCACCACCGGCAGGGTGATGTGCCACAGGTAGTCGGTGATCCTGTGGGGCCAGGACAGCTCCGCCCAGTTCTCGGACACGAGGCCGCGCAGCGGGAAGACCTGGTAGAAGGAGCCGCCCGCGAAGAGGATGATGAGCAGGATGGCGAAGAGGAAGCTCGGCACCGCGTAGCCCACGGTGACGACGCCCGAAGTCCACACGTCGAAACGCGAGCCGTCCCGCACGGCCTTGGCGATGCCGAGCGGGATCGAGATGACGTAGGACAGCAGCGTCATCCACAGCCCGAGCGAGATGGACACCGGCAGCCGCTCGCCGATGAGCTGGAGCACCGGCACGTCGCGGTAATAGCTTTGGCCGAAGTCGAGCACCGCATAGTTTTTGACCATCAGCAGGAAGCGCTCGGGCGCCGGCTTGTCGAAGCCGAACTGCTGCTCCAGCTCCTTCACGAACTTCGGGTCGAGCCCCTGGGCGCCGCGGTACTTCGAGCCCTCGCCGCCGAGCCCCGCCTGGGCGCCGGTGGCCGAGCCGACGTCGGAGCCGCCCCCGCCGAGGCGCGAGGCGCCGTTGTCGAGGCCCTGGAGCTGAGCGATGACGCGCTCGACCGGGCCGCCGGGCGCGAATTGCACGATGACGAAGGACACGAACAGGATGCCGAGCACGGTCGGCACCATGAGCAGGAGGCGGCGGGCGATGTAGGCCAGCATGGCGCGCTCAGCCGCGCTGCTTCAGCTGCTGCGCCTTGGCCTCATCGTACCACCAGGTCGAGAGCACGCCGGGGTCGAGCTTGGGCCGCCGCGCCGGCCAGCCGAACTGGTCCCAGTAGGCGAGCCAATGGGCCGGGTTGTTCCACATCGGCACCCACCAGTGGCCGGAGCGCAGCACGCGGTCGAGCGCGTGGCAGGCGGCCGTGAGCTCGGCCCGGCTCCGGGCCGTCAGGGCCCTGTCGATCAGCGCGTCCACGGCCGGGTCGGCCGTGCCGGTCAGGTTCTGCGAGCCCGGCGTCGCCGCGGCCTCCGAGCCGAAGGTGACGCGCAGGTCCTCTCCCGGCGTCGGGTTGCCGCCGTGGCGCGCCGTGACGACATCGAAGTCGAAGCCCTGCACGCGCTGCTGGTACTGCGCGGCGTCGACGATCCTGAAGGAGGCGTCGATGCCGAGGAGCTGCAAGTTGCGGATGAAGGGCTGGGTGTGGCGCTCCAGCCCGCCGCTGAAGTCCAGGAATTCGATGCGGAAGGGCTCGCCCGAGGGCAGCTTCAGCACGTTGCCGTCGCGCTTGCAGCCCGCCGCGCCGAGCAGCTTAAAGC
>CAXTFP010000419.1:0-3602 GCA_964243135.1 uncultured Lichenihabitans sp. | reverse complement strand
CGCCTCCCCCCTCATCCCCGCTGTGCGGACCTTCTCCCCTCAAGGGGAGAAGGGCGCCAATGCCCAGCGTCGTGGGACGGGAGGCCGGCGAGCCCTTCAGGTGAGAGGGCCCGCCGCGTCCGGCACCGTCATGGCCGCGTCGGAGCGCGTGGCGGTCGCCGACACGGCCCGGCCGTTCTCCAGCCGCACCAGCCCCGACGCCACGAGGTCCAGCGCGCGCGGGTAGATCACGTGCTCCTGCGCCAGCACCCGCGCCGCGAGGCTGTGGGCCGTGTCGCCTTCCAGCACCGGAACGGCCGCCTGGGCGATGATCGGCCCGGCGTCGAGCTCCGGCACCACGAAATGCACGGTGGCGCCGTGGATCTTCACCCCGGCCTCCAGCGCCCGCGCGTGGGTGTCGAGCCCCCGGAAGGAGGGCAGCAGGGCCGGGTGGATGCTGATCAGGCGCCCGAGCCAGCGCTCGCAGAACCACGGGCTCACCACCCGCATGAAGCCCGCGAGGCAGACGAGGGCGATGCCTCGCTCGGTCAGCACGGCGTCGACCGCGCGGTCGAAGTCTTCGCGCGTCGGGTGGTCGCGGTGGCTGAGCACGGCGGTGTCGATCCCCGCGGCCCGCGCGGCCGCGAGGCCCCCGGCGTCGGCCCGGTTGGAGAAGACCAGGGCCACCTCGGCCGGGAAGCCCGGGGCCGAGGCGGCCGCGAGCAGCGCGCCCATGTTGGAGCCGCGGCCCGAGATGAGGATCGCGGTCCTGAGCCTCGCCCGCGTCACAGCGCGAGGTTCCGCCGGATCGCGACGCGCTCGCCGCCCGTCGCCGGCACGACCTCGCCCAGGCGCCACGCGGCCTCGCCGAGCTCGGCGAAGACCGCCTCCACCTCGCCGGCCCTGTCCCGCGCCACGATGGCCGCCATGCCGATCCCGCAATTGAAGGTTCGGGCCATCTCGGAGGCCGCGATGCCGCCCTCGGCCGCCAGCCACCGGAATACGGGCGGCACCGGCAAGGCATCGAGGTCGAGCGCGCAGCCGAGCCCCTCGGGCAGGGCGCGGGGCAGGTTGTCCACGAAGCCGCCGCCCGTGATGTGGGCCAGCGCCCGGATTGCGTCCGTCCGCTTCAGCGCCGCCAGCAGCGTCCGGACGTAGATGCGCGTGGGGATCAGCAGGGCTTCGGCGAGGCCGAGGCCGGGCGCGAAGGGGCAGGGCGCGTCCCAGCCGAGCCCCGTCCGCTCCACGACTCGGCGCACGAGCGAGAAGCCGTTAGAATGCAGCCCCGAGGAGCGCAGCCCGAGGATGACGTCGCCCTCCGCCACGCTGCGCGGCAGCAGCGTGCCGCGCTCGGCCGCGCCCACCGCGAAGCCCGCGAGGTCGTAAGCGCGGCCCGCGTAGATGCCCGGCATCTCGGCCGTCTCGCCGCCGATCAGCGCGCAGCCGGCCTGCCGGCAACCCTCGGCGATGCCCGCCACGACGCCGGCCGCCACGGCCGGGTCGAGCCGGCCCGTGGCGTAATAGTCGAGGAAGAACAGCGGCTCGGCGCCCTGCACCACGAGGTCGTTGACGCACATGGCCACGAGGTCGATGCCGACCTCGCCGTTGCGGCCGCTCTCGTAGGCGATCTTGACCTTGGTGCCGACGCCGTCGTTGGCCGCCACCAGGATCGGGTCGGTGAAGCCCGCCGCCCTGAGGTCGAACAGCCCGCCGAAGCCGCCGATCTCGGCGTCCGCCCCCGGGCGCCGCGTCGAGCGGACCGAGTCCCGGATGAGGTCCACGGTGCGGTTGCCCGCGTCGATGTCGACGCCGGCCTCGGCGTAGGTCAATCCGTTGTCGGGATGGGGCATGGGTCCGGCCGGGTTCGGGGCTGTTCCCCTCTCGGGGGCTGTTCCCCTCGCGGGGCTGCTCCTCCTCTCCTAAGCGGATCGAAGCCGGCGAGTCGACAGGGAAGCGCCCGCCGAGCCCCGCCTCGCAATCTCCGCAACGCTGGCTTAACTCTTGCGGGGCCCAATGCGCGGCGCCCGGCGCCGATCGGAGAAGCGGTCCCCATGAGCCTCCAGCGCCAGGTGCTGATCTGGATCGCCGTGCTCGGCCTGTCGGTCTACGCGCTCGTGACCCTGTCGGGCGTGCTGCTGCCCTTCCTGGCCGGCATCACCATCGCGTATCTGCTCGACCCATTGGCGAGCGCGCTGGAGCGGCTGGGCCTCAACCGGCTCGGCGCCTCGGCGCTGATCCTGGCCCTCTTCGTCGCGGCCCTGCTGCTCATCCTGGTGCTGCTCGTCCCGGTCCTGATCCACCAGCTCACGGCCTTCGCGCTGAACCTGCCCGGCATCGCGGCCCGTCTCCAGGACCTCGTGATCCTGGAAGGGGGCCGGCTCGTCGAGAGCTACGGGGGCGAAACGCTGCGCAAGCTCGGCATCGACGGGCCCTTCACGGCGGCGGACGTCCAAGGCTCCATCGGCAGCGTCGTCGGCCAGGCGATCAACTACGCGGTCGGCCTCATGCGCTCGCTCTGGTCGGGGGGCCGCGCGCTGTTCGGCCTCTTCTCCATCCTCGTGGTCACGCCCGTCGTGGCCTTCTACCTGCTGGTCGACTGGCGCCGCATGACGGCCGCCATTGACGGCTGGGTGCCGCTGCAGCACCGCGCGGGCGTGCGGGCCATCGCCCGCGACATCGACCGCGCGCTGGCAGGCTTCGTCCGCGGCCAGTCGCTCGTGTCGCTGATCCTCGGCACCTGGTACGCGGTCGGCCTGACCCTGGCGGGGCTGAACTTCGGCTTCCTCATCGGCATCACCGGCGGGTTCTTGAGCTTCGTGCCCTTCGTGGGCTCGCTGGCCGTGCTGATCGTGGCGGTGGCCGTGGCGGTGGTGCAGGGCTGGCCGGAATGGCAGCTCATCCTCACCACCCTCGGCGTGGTCCTGTCCGGCCAGTTCATGGAGGGCAATGTCCTGTCGCCCTACCTCGTCGGCCATTCGATCGGCCTGCACCCGGTCTGGCTGATGCTGGCGCTCGTGGTCTGCTCGTCGGTTTTGGGCTTCGCCGGCCTGCTCGTCGCCGTGCCGCTCGCCGCCGCGGTCGGCGTGCTGTCGCGCTTCGCGCTCCGGCAATACTTGTCGAGCCCGCTCTACACGGGGGCGCCCGAGCGCGTCGCCGTCACGTTCGAGCCGCGCATCGTCGAGGCGGGCCGCGATTGAACCAGTTGCCGCTGCCCTTCGGCCACGCGCCGCGCTACGGGCTCGACGACTTCATGCCCTCGGCATCGAACGAGGCGGCGCTCGAAGCCGTCGAGCGCTGGCCCGACTGGCCCGACCGCGTGCTGCTGCTGGTCGGCCCCGAGGGCTCCGGCAAGAGCCACCTCGCGCGGATCTGGGCGGCGCGCGCCGACGCCGCCCTGCTCGGGCCGGAGGATCTCGCCGGCGACCTCGGGCACCTCGCGCGCCGCCACGCCGTGATCGACGACGCCGATCGGGCCGGCCTGCCCGAGGCGGCGCTGTTCCACCTCCTCAACCTCGTGCGCGAGGGCGGCGTCTCGCTGCTGCTCACCGCGCGCGACGTCCCCGCGGCCTGGGGCCTCGCCACCGCCGACCTCCTGTCGCGCCTGCGGCTCGCGCCCTCCGTGG
>CAXTFP010000418.1:0-3612 GCA_964243135.1 uncultured Lichenihabitans sp. | reverse complement strand
GGCGCAAGCCCGCCGTCGTGGACGCCAACGCCATCAGCCCCGCCACGGCCGAGCGCGTGCGATCGGTCCTCGGCGGCACGGGCTGCGCGGTGATCGACGGCTGCATCATCGGGGGGCCGCCGAAGCCGCGGGGCAAGAGCCCCGCCTTCTACGTCAGCGGCGACCCGGACGGGCTCGCGGCGCCGCTCGGGCGCCACGGCCTCGACCTGAAGGTCCTCGACGCGCCCTTCGGGGCGGCCTCGGGGCTGAAGCTCGTCTACGCCATGTGCACCAAGGGCGTGACCGCGCTGGCCGCCTCGATGTTTCTCGGCGCCGAGCGCAACGGCGCCGGCCCGGCGCTGCGGGCCGAGCTCGCGCGCAGCCAGCCGGAACTCGCCGAGCGGTTCGGCCGCGCCATGCCCGACATGCTGCCCAAGGCCTACCGCTGGGTGGCCGAGATGCGCGAGATCGCGGGTTTCCTCGGGCCGGAGGACCCGGCCTCCCTGATGTTCGAGGGCGCGGCCCGGGTCTACGAGCGGCTGGCCGCCGACGGCACGGGATCGGGCGAACTCGGCGCGACGCTGCTCCGCGCCGTCGATGTGGGCCAAGCCTGAAGGCGGCGATCGAAGGAGCGCAGCGAGCCTCTACCACTCCGAATTGAGGCGTCCTCGTGATTCGCGCCCTCGCCCGTGGGGTTCGCGTTGCGCCGGCGCCGGTCCCGGATCACGCCGCTCAGGGCCGATTTCCCCCGATGATACCGTTATCATCGCGATTTTTCGGCGGGATTTACCCATTCGGGTGACATCGTTGGACCGGGATCGTGTCACGAGACACAGCATGCGGCCCTGCGAGGCTGAGATGCAACCGGCGATTCTGTCTACGACCTTCATCATCGGCGTCGGCCTCGTGGCCCTGGCGCGGCGCGCGCCGACGCACGCGTCCGCGCTGGAGTGGCTGGGCGGCCTGTTGCTGGTCGTGAGCCTCGTGGGGTTGGGGTTCGGTCTGGCGCGTCACGGCGGCTGAAGGCTCACGCCGTCGCGGCCTCGACGATATAGCCTTCCAGCTCCGCCGCGCGGTGCTCGGCCGTGTGCGCGGCCATCACCCGCGCCTGCCCGGCCGCGCCGATCGCGCGCCGCTCGGCCTCGGGCAGGGCGGTCAGCGCGGCCAGCACGGCGTCCCCGTCGCGCGCCACCAGGATGTCGCAGCCGGGCGCGAAGATCGCGTCGAGGCCGTCCCAGGGGTCGGAGATGATCGGCGTGCCGCAGGCCGCGGCCTCGAACAGCCGCACGCTGGGGCTCCAGCCCGCCCGCACCATGTCGGCGCGGGTGACGTTCAGCGTGTAGCGGCTGACGCCGTAGAACTCCGAATGGTCGGCCGGGCCGACGTGCTCGAAGCGCTCGACGTTGGCCGGCCAGGCGATGCCGGCCGAGTATTGCGGCCCCGCCACGCAGAAGCGGAGTTCCGGCGCGCGGCGCGCCGGCTCCAGCAGCAGGCGCTCCAGGGCGGGCTGGCGGTCGTCGCTGTAGGTGCCGAGATAGCTCAGGTCCCAGCGCGCCTCGCCCGTCCAGGGCCGGTAGCGGCCGGGGTCGACGCAGCAGTAGAGCGTTCGAGGGCCGGGGGAGCCGAACTCGCGCGCGAGGCGCCCGAGCATGGGCCCGCCCGTGAACGACAGGTAGAGGCGGTAGCCGGGGATCAGCTCGGGCGACAGGTACTCGCAGGCGCCCCGCTCCAGCGCCGCCACCGTCACGGGCGTGTCGATGTCGTAGAAGCCCGTCACGCCCCGCGCGTGCCGCTGCACCCAGGCCCCGACGGCGCATCCCTCGGGCACGTAGGAGCCCACCACCACGGCGTCGGCCCCCGCCACCTCGGCCGCGAAGCCGTCGAGGTCGGCCAAGCCGCCGTAGAAGGCGAGGCGGCAGAAGTCGGGGTCCACGAGGTCGCGGGCGGAGCCGGCATACCACGGCACGTCGCGTTCGAGGAACAGCACCTCGTGGCCGCGCCGCGCGAAGGCGCCGAGCAGCGAGCGGTAGGTGGTGGCGTGCCCGTTGCCCCAGGACGACGACAGGCTGAGGCCCAGGACGACGAGCTTCACGACGCGGCCCGCTCGGCGCGCCGGCGCTTCAGCAGGGCGTCGACCTCGGCGCCGCGGCGCGCATAAGTGTGGTCGCGCAGGATGCGGGCGCGGGCGGCGTCGCCGATGGCCCGCGCCCGCTCCGGCGTGAGCGCCGCCACGTGAGCCGCCACCTCGGCGCCGTCTCGCGCCACCAGCACCTCCGTGCCCGCGTCGAGGAACAGGTCGAGCCCCACCCAGGCGTCGGTGATGAGGCAGGCGCCGGCGCCGGCCGCCTCGAAGACCCGCGTGGCCGGCGAATAGCCCACGGCCGCCATCGAGTCGCGCGCGATGTTCAGCACCGCGAGGGGCGAAGTGTTGAAGCTGTTGTGCTGGCGCGTGTAGACGTGGCCGATATGGCGCACGTTGCTCGGCATGGGTTTCGACTCCCAGCCGTTCCCGCCGATGAGGAAGCTGCGCTCGGGCAGGCGCCCGGCGGCGTCGAGGAAGAACTGCTCGACGCGCGCTTCGCGGTCCGGCAGCCGATTGCCGAGGAACGACAGGTCGGCGCGGAACTCCGCCTCGGGCGGCACGGGGTGGTGCGTGGTTGGGTCCAGGGCGTTGTAGACCGGCACGCAGCGCCGCGCCCCGAAGCCCTCGTAGGCCGCGATCACCGGCGGCCCGCCCCCGTAGGTGAACACGTAGTCGAGGCCCGGCAGGGCGCGGTGGAGCGCGTGGCCGGGGTCGGCCCGCAGCTCCGCCAGGGTGGCGGGTGCGTCCACGTCCCAGAAGACGCGCAGCGCGCTCGCCCGGGCGTGGCGCATCACGCCCTCGACGAGGACGTCGTCGTAGACGCCGACGCCGCTCGCCTTCACCACCACGTCGGCGCGGGCCGCCTCGGCCATAACGCGCGCCACCCCCTCAGCGGTCGCGGGATAGACCACGACCTCGGCCCAGTCCGGGGGATCGATGTCGCGGTGCTGCTGCCGGTCGAAGGCGTCCGGCTCGTAGAAGGTGGTGCGGTAGCCCCGCGCGTGGAGGTCGCGCAGCATGCCGCGGTAATAGGTGGCGGCGCCGTTCCAGTAGGACGACAGGAGGCTGGAGCCGTAGAAGGCGACGTTCATGGGGCGACCGGGAGCGCGGGGGAGGGGGAGGCGGGCGCGGCCCCGAGCCGCGCCACGACGCCCATCAGCTCGTCGACGCGGTGCGCGCAGGTGTGGCGGGCCGCGATCGTGGCGAGGCCCCGGGCCACGAGCGCGGCGCGCAGCTCCGGGTCGTCGCGCAGCGCCGCCAGGTGACGCTCCATCTCGGCGCCGCTGCGCGCCATGAGGAAGTCGTAGCCCTGCGAGAACAGCCCCTCGCTGTCTTCCCAGGGCGCCGACACCAGCGGCACGCCGCAGGCCAGCGCCTCGAAGATACGGATCGTCGGGATGCCGGGCAGCAGCTCGACGTAGAAGCGTCGCGGCACGTGGACCGTCGCCATGTGGCGGGCGAAGACTTCGGGCGCGGACGCGTTGGGCAGCCAGCCCCGGTAATGGGCCGCGTGGCGGCGCAGCGCGTCGCGGGCGTCGTCGGGGTAGCGT
>CAXTFP010000417.1:0-3612 GCA_964243135.1 uncultured Lichenihabitans sp. | reverse complement strand
CCTGCCGGGCGGCCAGCTCCTGGGTCCCACCTTCGACTACACGCATCGGCTGCTCGACCCCGACATGGCCGGCGACCCGCCTGTCGCGGCGCCCGAGCGCCGGACCCCCAAGGACGACGGGCCAGAGGGCGACGGCGCCTGCCCGCGCGCCATCGACATCCTCGACCGGGACGGGCTGATCGAGGGCGACGGCGATCCGGGCCGCGAGCCCGGCGACCTCACGCGCGATCCCATCGGCTTTCCCGTGGGCCGTGACATCCGCCTCCAGGCCCTGGCGCGGGCCGACGAGGGCTTCACCCTGGCGCTGGGCTATTCCACGCAGCGCGGCTACGGGCGCGTCCACCCCTTCGTGGGCGAGGTGCGGATCGGCCTCGTGGACGTCGAGGTGGAGGTCGCGGACCTCGGCTTCGCGGTGCGGATCGGGTCGATCCGGCTGACGGAATGCCAGATGGTGGCGCAGTTCAAGGGCGACGGGGACGAGCCGGCGCGCTTCACCCGCGGCTACGGCCTCGTCTTCGGCCATTCCGAGCGCAAGGCCATGGCGATGAGCCTCGTCGACCGCGCATTGAGGGCCGACGAGTTCGGCGAGGAGCGCACCGGCCCGGCGCAGGACGAGGAATTCGTGCTGGAGCACTGCGACAACGTCCAGGCGACCGGTTTCGTCGAGCACCTGAAGCTGCCCCACTACGTCGACTTCCAGGCGGAGCTCGACCTCGTGCGGCGCCTGCGCGCGGAAAGTGCGGCGCGCGCCGCCGAGGCCCGACCGGAGGAGGCGCGATGAGCCGGCAAAGCCGCCCCGCCTTCAACTTCGCCTATCTCGACGAGGGCACGAAGCGGATGATCCGCCGCGCCATCCTCAAGGGCATCGCCGTGCCGGGCTACCAAGTGCCCTTCGCGGCGCGCGAGATGCCGATGCCCTACGGCTGGGGCACGGGCGGCGTGCAGGTGACGGCCGCGATCCTCGGCCCCCACGACGTCCTCAAGGTGATCGACCAGGGCGCCGACGACACCACCAACGCCGTGTCGATCCGCGCCTTCTTCGCCCGCACGGCCGGCGTCGCCACCACGACCGAGACCGCGCGCGCGACGATCGTGCAGACCCGCCACCGCATCCCGGAGACGCCGCTGCGGGCCGGGCAGACGATCGTCTACCAGGTGCCGATCCCCGAGCCGCTGCGCTTCCTCGAACCGCGCGAGACGGAGACGCGCCGCATGCACGCGCTCGAAGACTACGGGCTCATGCACGTCAAGCTCTACGAGGACATCGCGCGCCACGGCCACATCGCCACGACCTACGCGTATCCGGTGAAGGTCGAGGGCCGCTACGTGATGGACCCCTCGCCCCTGCCGAAGTTCGACAACCCCAAGATGCACCGCTCGCCGGCGCTCCAGCTCTTCGGCGCCGGCCGCGAGAAGCGCATCTACGCGCTGCCGCCCTTCACGGAGGTGCGCAGCCTCGACTTCGAGGACCACCCCTTCGCGGTCCAGCGCTTCCGCGACCCCTGCGCGCTCTGCGGCGCGCGGAACGTCTACCTCGACGAGATCGTCACGGACGACCGCGGCGGGCGCATGTTCGTCTGCTCCGACACCGACCACTGCGGCACGCGGCGGGCGGGGGACGCTCGCCCTTCTCCCCTTGGGGAGAAACGGGCACCCATCGCGGCAAGCCGGGATGGGACCCGGGTGCCCGGCAGGGCGGATGAGGGGGGATCATCCCCGACCGTTCCGCCTCCCCCCTCATCCGCGCTTCGCGCACCTTCTCCCCCCGGGGGAGAAGGACGAACCTCCGCGGCGTCCTCAAGCTGCACCGTGCAGGCAGGCGAGGCCCCGCGGTGAGCGGGGATCCCATACTGTCGGTGCGCAATCTCGGGCGGCACTACGGGTCACGCGTCGGATGCGCCGACGTGTCCTTCGACCTGTGGCCCGGCGAGGTGCTGGCGGTGGTCGGCGAGTCCGGCTCGGGCAAGACGACCCTGCTCGACTGCGTGTCGGGCCGCCTGGAGCTCTCGGCCGGCCGCGTGGGCTACCGCATGCGCGACGGCGTCGCGCGCGATCTCGCGGACCTCGGCGAGGCCGAGCGGCGCCTGCTCATGCGGACCGACTGGGGCTTCGTGCACCAGAACCCGGTCGACGGGCTGCGCATGCGCGTCTCGGCCGGGGGCAACGTCGGCGAGCGGCTGATGGCCGTGGGGCAGCGCCACTACGGGCGCATCCGCGACACCGCGACGGACTGGCTCGGGCGCGTCGAGATCCCGGCGGACCGCATCGACGACGCCCCGCTGGGCTTCTCGGGCGGCATGCGCCAGCGCCTGCAGATCGCCCGCAACCTCGTCACTCACCCGCGCCTCGTCTTCATGGACGAGCCGACCGGCGGCCTCGACGTGTCCGTGCAGGCGCGGGTGCTCGACCTGCTGCGCGGCCTCGTGGCCGACCTCGGCCTCGCCGTGGTGATCGTCACGCACGACCTCGCGGTGGCGCGGCTGCTGTCGCAGCGCATGATCGTCATGAAGGAGGGCCGCGTCATCGAGGAGGGCCTGACCGACCGCGTCCTCGACGACCCGCGCCACCCCTACACCCAGCTCCTCGTCGCCTCGATCCCGGAGTCCTGACCTTGCGCCCCGACACCGTCCTCGACCTCCGCGGCGTCGCCAAGTCGTTCCGCATGCACCTGCGCGGCGGCATCGAGCTGCCGGTGGTACGCGGCGTGTCCTTCGCGGTGCGGGCGGGCGAATGCGTCGTGCTCGGCGGTCCCTCAGGCGTCGGCAAGTCGTCGATCCTGCGCATGGTCTACGGCAATTACGGCATCGACGCCGGCGCGATCCTGCTGCGCGACCCCGCCACGGGGGCGATGCGCGACCTCGGCGGCGGCGACCCGCGGCTCGTGCTGGCGTTGCGCAGGAGCACGGTCGCCCACGTCAGCCAGTTCCTGCGCGCCGTGCCCCGCGTGTCGGCGCGCGACGTGGTGGCCGAGCCGCTGGTCGCGCGAGGGCTCGACCGGGACGCCGCGCGCGAGCGGGCCGCGGCGCTGCTGGTGCGGCTGAACCTGCCGCGCGCCCTCCACGACCTGCCGCCCGCGACCTTCTCGGGCGGCGAGAAGCAGCGCGTCAACATCGCCCGCGGCTTTATCACCGACCACCCGCTCCTGCTGCTCGACGAGCCGACCGCCTCGCTCGATGCCGAGAACCGCGACGTCGTGGTGGCCATGGTCGGCGAGAAGCTCGCGCGCGGGGCCGCCGTCCTGGGCATCTTCCACGACGAGGCCGTGCGCCGCCGCGTCGCGACCCGCAGCGTCGACGTATCGGCCTTCTCGGCCCGGGAGGCCGCGTGATGGCGCGCCTGTCGGCCGACACGCCGCTGATGCATCCGAGCGCCGAGGTCACGGCCGCGACGCTCGGTCGTTACACGGAGGTCCAGGCGCGATCGTCGCTGTCGGAGACGCGCCTCGGCGACTATTTCTACGTCATGCAGGACTGCCGCATCTGGGCCGCGACGGTCGGCAAGTTCGCCAACATCGCGGCGAGCGTGCGGATCGACGCCACCGATCACCCGACCTCGCGCCCGACGCTCCACCACTTCACCGACCGGGCCGGCGACGATTTCGAGGGCGCAGTG
>CAXTFP010000416.1:0-3626 GCA_964243135.1 uncultured Lichenihabitans sp. | reverse complement strand
GGCCGGCACCGGGCGCCGGTCCGCGGGCAGGATGCGCGAGGGCCCGCGCGCCGCGAAGCCGGCCCGATGTCGCGCGCCGCCATGCCGCGCTCAATCGAGCAGGATGGGCTCGACGCCGAGGTGGGCCAGCACGGCGCGGAACTGGCCCTGCGTGAGCGACACGGTGGCGGTGTTGCGCAGCGGATGGGAGGTGACGCGCGGCGCGTCCCACAGCGCCCGCTCGAGCGCGAAGCGCACAACGCGCGCCTCGTCCTTGACGAGGCTGAGGAAGCCCACGGCGCCGGGCGCGGTGCCGAGGTGCTCCATCAGCCGCTCGGGGCTGGCGAAGGACAGGCGCTTGGCCCCGAGCTTCGGGGCCAGCGCCTTCATGTCGACGCGCGACTCGGCCCGCAGCGTCACGAGGTAGAGGCGCGGACCGTCCTTCAGGAACAGGTTCTTCGTCGGCGCGCCGTCGAGCCCTTCCCAGTGGGGCAGGGCTTCCTCGACCGTGTGGACCGGCGGGTGCTCGACGCGCTGCGGCGCGAGCCCCAGCCGGGCGAAGAGCGCCGTGACGGCCGCGTCGTCCTCCGCCATGCCGCGTCCACTCTCAAGCATCGAGGCGCAGCGCCGCCAGCACGGCGTCGCCCATGGCGGAGGTCGAGGCGACGGCCTCGCCGGGCTTGGCGATGTCGGCGGTGCGGTGGCCCTCGGCCAGGGCCCGGGCGATGGCCCGCTCCAAGGCATCGGCCTCGGCGCCGAGATCGAAGGAGTAGCGCAGCGCCATGGCGAGCGAGCCGATCATGGCGAGCGGGTTGGCGACACCGCGGCCGGCGATGTCGGGGGCGGAGCCGTGCACCGGCTCATAGAGGGCGCGGCGCCGGCCCGTCCCCGGGTCCGCCGCGCCGAGGGAGGCCGAGGGCAGCATGCCGAGCGAGCCCGTCAGCATGGCGGCCACGTCCGACAGCATGTCGCCGAACAGGTTGTCGGTGACGATCACGTCGAACTGTTTCGGCGCCTGGACGAGCTTCATGCCGAGCGCATCGGCGAGCTGGTGATTCAGCGTCACGTCGGCGTAGTCGCGCGCGTGCAGCGCCTTCACGGTCTCGTACCAGAGCACGCCCGACTTCATCACGTTGCGCTTCTCGGACGAGGTGACGGCGCGGCCGCGCAGCCGCGCCAGATCGAAGGCCACGCGGGCGATGCGCTCGATCTCGTAGGTGTCGTAGACCTGGGTGTCGATGCCGCGGCGCTGGCCGTTCCCGAGGTCGAGGATCTGCTTCGGCTCGCCGAAATACACGCCGCCGGTCAGCTCGCGCACGATCAGGATGTCGAGCCCCTCGACCAGCTCGCGCTTGAGCGACGAGGCGTCGGCCAGCGCCGGGTGGCAGATGGCGGGGCGCAGGTTGGCGAAGAGCCCGAGGTCCTTGCGCAGCCGCAGCAGGCCCGCCTCGGGGCGGATCTCGTAGGGGACGCCCTCCCACTTCGGGCCGCCGACGGCGCCGAGCAGCACGGCGTCGGCCGCCGCGGCGCGCGCCATCTCGGCGTCGCTGATCGGCGCGCCGTGGGCGTCGATGGCGCATCCGCCGACGAGGCCGCGCTCGACCTCGAAGCGGGCCTCGCCCCGCCCGCCGAGCCAGCCCAGGATCTTTTCGACCTCCGCCATGACCTCGGGACCGATGCCGTCGCCAGGCAGGAGGAGGAGCTTGTGGGTCGGCATAGGTCCTCGCGGGAGAGTGGGGGTCCTCGACCCTGACCTATAATCGAGGGTGCCGGCGAGGCAAGCCGGGTGGTTTCAGCGGCGCTCCAGCGGCAGGTGGGCCGGGGGCTCGACCCACCCGCCCCGCAGCGACAGCGTCGCCCGGTAGCGGACGCGGCCCTCGCGGCACCGGACGATGGCGACGAACTCGTAGTTTTCCGCCTCGGGGAGCTCGTCGCGGGCGAGGTCCGGGAGCAGCGCGATGGCCTGCTCCCGCGCCTCGTAGAGGCTGTCGAGTTCGACGCCGAACTCGTCCCTGACGAGCTTGTCGCCGTCGAAGAGGTCGAAGTAGTAGAGCGGCATCCGAGCCTCCAAGTGAGGACCTGGAACAATCCTCGGATGCCGGATTAGTTCGGCCTCACTTCCTTCCCCGTGCCGTCCCGGCTGGACAGTGCCGCGCCGGCGCGGCACTGTCCTCGGCAGAATGTCGTAGGTTCGCCCACGACATTCTGCCGCTTCCCGTGCTCAGGGTCGCGGGACCGCCCGGAGACCCATCCCATGGCCGCCCGTCCCCCGCTTCGGGTGCTCATCACCGGCGCCGGCGGCAACCTCGGGCGCAAGCTCACGGCGCATCTCCTCGACGCCCCCTGGTGCGCGGAGGTCGTGGCGCTGGACCTCGCCTTCCCCGCCGCGGCGCCGGCCCCGGCGCCGAAGCTGCGCCGGGTGGCGCTCGACCTCGCGGCGCCGTCGCCGGCCCTCGACGCCGCGGTGGCCGGGGCCGATGCCGTCGTCCACCTGGCGGCGCGCAACCCTTTCCCCGACGCCTCCTGGGCGGAGGGCGCCGTCTCCCTCGACATGACGCTGAACGCCGCCGAGGCCCTGGCCCGGAGCGCCGCGACCCGCGGGGGCCGGCGCTTCGTCTTCGCGTCCTCCAACCACGTCATGGGCGGGTACAAGGACGAGCGGCCGCGCCTCGCCCCCGGCACGCTGACGACGGCGCTGCCGCCCCTGCCCGGCACGCGCACGGCGCCGGGCGACGTGACCCGGGCCTATGCGGCCGCGAAGCTGATGGGCGAGCGGGCCCTCGCGGCCAAGGCCGCCGCCACGGAAGGCTTCACGGCCGTGAGCCTGCGCATCGGCTGGTGCCAGCCCGGCGCCAACCATCCTTCCAGCATGTCGGCCTCGGGCATACCGGGCGACGCCGTGCCGGACACGCCCGAGGCGGCGCGCGACCTCGCCTGGTTCCGCTCCATGTGGCTGTCGGACGGCGATTTCGTCGGAGCCGTCTCGGCGGCGCTGACGGCCGACGGCGCGGGCTGGCCGGCGCCCGCCATCGTGGTCAACGCCATGTCGGACAATGCCGGCATGCCGTGGGACCTCGCTCCGACGCGCGCCCTCATCGGCTACGCGCCGCGCGACGACGCGGCCCGCGCGCTGGGCTTCGATCCGGGATGGGCGGCGTGAGCGTCACGAGCCGGTTTCACGGCCTGCGCTGGGTCCGCATCATGGCGATGCACGGCTCGGAAGGCGTGTGGCAGATGGACGGCACCGAGGGCGTGCTGGACGACCTGCCGGTCGAGCGGTCCCTGCGCGACCGGCTGGACGCGTGGCAGGCCGTCTACGACGAGCACGACGACATGGACGAGGCGGCGCCGCGGCTCGACATCGCGGCCTTCGCGGTCGAGGGCCTCGCCATCGCCCGCGCCGTCAAGGCCGCCCTGCCGGATTGGACCGTGGTGTACCACGACGAGGCGGCGGGCGCGGCGCGCCGGCCGCGCCGGGAGGTGGAATACGAGATCCCGGTTCAGCCGGCGTGAGCGACCTGGCACGGGCGGCGCCGGACCTTGAAAACGGGGGCGCCCTTGCGCGGAAAGGCGCGCCCCGTCAGAACGGCCCGATGTTGGCCCTGCGATCCGCCGTCTTCAACCTGCTCTTCTACGCCCTGCTGATC
>CAXTFP010000415.1:0-3632 GCA_964243135.1 uncultured Lichenihabitans sp. | reverse complement strand
TATTGAGCTAGCCCAGGACTTTATTCCGGTTTTCAGGATTGATATGAGTGTCGAGAGTCGACCGAAGAGAGGGCGCCCCCGTCAAGTTCCGTGGCGCATGCTATACGATTTCGCTCTGCTGAGACAGGCAGGAGTTGGCCCTGCAGAGGCCAAAAGGAAGCTTCATCGAGAGGGACGATGGAAGGGGAAGGTGCCAGAGGGCATCAACGCGCGATACAGCGAATTTCAGAAGCGTGGGACTATGACTGAATTGACTTCGCTGGCGGATGCCGAGAACCGTACGGAGTGAAGTGCGCGTTTTTCGTATGGTACGGAAGTCGATCGTTCTATATCCGTATGGTACGAAATCACAGGCATGATTGTTTCGTGCCTAGATCCGATCACCTTTGCTCTCGTGTTCACTCACACGGGAAGCAAAGATGCCTCAAGCTCAAGATGCTGAACGAAAGGTAGTCACGCTGCCTGCGTTCTTGGATCGTAATCGCATCCTGAACGTCGAGCAAATGGCCGAGGGACTCGGCTTCAGCGTCGCTCATCTTCGTCGATTGTACCGGGGCGGCAAGATCCCGAAGCCCGTCCAGATCGGCGGCCGCAAGCTCGGATGGCCGGCGGGCGTGCTGATCGACATGACCACCGTGGCGTCGGACGCCGGAAGGGCGGCGGCGTGAGATGGCTCTGAAAACCAAAAGGGGCGCCCCTCGCGAAGGCGCCCCCCAGAAGAATGCTTTCCTGGCCGGAAGCAAATTCCAGAATAGCGATCTCCCCGAAAAAATCCAGACGCCGCACGCGGTTTTTTGGCTCGCACGCCGCACCGGCATGTCCATGTCGATGGCAGCTGCGGTCGCGTCGGCGAACAGCTTCGGGGCGTGCGCATGAGCGCGCGCCCTCCCATCCTCGACGCCGCGGGCGTCAACGCCGTCGCGCACTACACCGGCGACGAGGCGCTGGAGACGCTCCACCGTCTCCAGGCCGAGCATGGCGGCCAAGTTGCGGTCGCGGCCTCGGTTGGGATCGCCGTCGCGCTGGTCGGCTTTGTCCGTGACGCGGTCGGGGACGCGGCGGCCGAGATGCTGGGCGTGATGGTTTCCGACGCCGCAACCCGCCGGCTCGACCGGGTGGTGCCGGCGGGGCAGGTGGGACGATGAGCGGCGCCTCGTCCTTCATCGGCGGCGAGGTGCCCCGGCACCGCCTGGACTTCGCCGTCGACCACGGCCCGCTGCACCTTCGCGGCGTCCACCGCTGCGTGCGGGACGGCGGGATCGGGCTGGCGACCGTGCCCCAGCGCGCCGGCCGCTTTGACATACCGACCAGCCGCCCGCACGTCGTGATCCTGGGCGACGATATGCACCAGGCGCTGGGGCCCTCGGCCTTTTACCGGAAGTCGGTCCGGCGCTTCGCGGCCCGGTGCCGGACGGCCGCCATTGTGGCATGCGAGGCGCTGCCGGTGCTCTACACGGGCCCCGCGCTGGCCGCGATGGGCATGCGCTGGGACGGGCTGATCGTCGAGACGCTGCCGCGGTGGGAGGCATCCTGGGCCGACCTGATCCGCGAGGCTAACCCCACCCTCGCCCTCATGATCGGCACCGTGAAGCCGGCTTCAGAGGCTCGGAATTGATGGAGGGCGCGCCTGACACGATCGGCGAGGCGTTCTTCGCCAACGTGCGCCCGCTCGACCAGCGCCAAATCGATTGGCTCACCCAACGTCACGGCGTGCCGGTCATGGCGCTCGCCGGGGACGGGGACGGAACCGGTTGGTGCCTCGCGACCGCCCGCGTCGAGCGCGTCGGCCGGCGGTTCGATTTCCGGCCCGAGGACGGCGTCGGCGCCTTTGTCACCGTGGCGCGGGATGAGGACGGGTGGGGTGTCGACCTCGTCGCCTGGGACCCGAAGGGCGAATGGATCACGCCCTGGGTCGGCGGCGAGGTGGCTGTGCTCGGCCAGCACGAGTTGTTGGCGCCGCGCCTGGGCGAACCCCTCGCCGTCCATCGTGACGCGCTGTCCTGGCTGCGCGCGGGACGGTCGGGCGTCGTGATCTTGCCCCCGGCTTCCGCGCGGCGCCTCCTCGAAAACCTGCCGCTCCAGGCCGACGACGTCCAGCACGGGGAGGAGCTGCGGCGCCTCCTCACCCCGCCCCGACCGCGCATCATGGTCCCGGCTCTCTCGAACCTTGAGGCCGCGTGATGGCCGGTGATCCCATCAACTTAGACGAAGCGATCCGCCGGCAGAAGAAGGCCAGCCGCGCCGCAAAGGCGCCGCCGCCACGGGCCGACGACGACACCCGGCCCATCATCTCCATCCGGCCGGGCGAGCTGCCCCGCATGGTGACTCAGACAGAGGCGGCCATCATCAAGGCCGGCCTTGGCATTTTCCAGCGTGCGAACGCCCTCGTCACCACAGGCTTTGCCCCCGTGCTCACGCACGACCAGGAGAAGATCCAGGCGCAACAGATTGTGCCGCTGGGGGATCACGCCCTGCTCGAAGCTGCATCGGCCGCGGCGAATTTCGAGAAATGGGACGCCCGCGCCGGCGAGATGGTGCCGGCGAATCCGCCCATGAGTGCCATCAAGGCGCTGGAGCAACGCGTGGGTCGCTTTAAATTCCCGGTGCTGTCCGGCATCGTGAACGCCCCGACGCTACGCGGGGACGGCTCGATCGTGTCGGCCCCGGGCTATGACAAGCGGACGGGCCTGCTGTTCGATCCCGCCGGGGTCGAGTTCCCGCCTATCCCCGATCGCCCCTCGATCGCCATGGCGAAGGCGGCGCTCGGCACACTGTCGGACCTGATCGCGGGCTTTCCTTTTGTTGGGGAGGCCGACAGGTCGGTGGCGCTCGCGGTCATGCTGACGGCCACGGTGCGGCGCTCGCTCCGCACAGCTCCACTCCACGGGTTCACGGCCCCCACGCCTGGCACGGGGAAGTCCAAGATCGTCGACCTCGCCAGCGTGCTCGCGACGGGTCGGGAGGCCGGCGTGGTCGCGGTCGGCACCAATCCCGAGGAACTGGAGAAGCGCCTCGGGGCCCTGCTGATGGCGGGATCGGCGATCGCCCTCGACAACATCGAGGCGCAGCTCGGATCCGACCTTCTGTGCCAGATCCTCACGCAAACGACGGTGCGGCCGCGCATCCTCGGCAAGTCGGAGACGCCAGAGCTTCCCACCAATGTCCTCGTGACCGCGACCGGAAACAATCTCGTGTTGTGCGGCGACATGACCCGCCGCGGTCTGTTGTGCCGGCTCGATGCCGGCGTGGAGCGGCCCGAACTCCGCGAGTTTGCGTTCGACCCGGTCGAACGCGCCAAAGCAGATCGCGGCCAGTATGTCGCCGCGGCCCTCACGGTCCTGCGCGCCTACCACGTCGCCGGGCGGCCGGCGCAGAAGCCTCCGCTCGGATCATTCGAGGAATTGTCCCGCGTGGTCCGCGATGCCCTGCTGTGGCTCGGATGTGCCGACCCTGTTGACACGATGGAGAACGCCCGCGCGCTGGATCCGAAGATGGAGCGGCTGCGCGCCGTCATGGTGACGTGGCGCGAGGTGATCGGCTCGGCGCGGGTCACGTTGAGCGAGGTCGTCCAGCGTGCTTCGGAGAAGGCCGGCTCGACGCACTTCGACCCGAACGGAAAGGCGCCGTTCCTT
>CAXTFP010000414.1:0-3634 GCA_964243135.1 uncultured Lichenihabitans sp. | reverse complement strand
GCCGCGGCCGATGCCGGCCAGCACCCGAAGCCGGACGACAACTTCCGCTGGCGCTTCCACGGCCTGTTCTGGGTCGCCCCGAACCAGACCTCCTTCATGTGCCGGGTCCGCATCCCGAACGGCATCCTCAAGCACTGGCAGTTCGCGGCCATCGCCGACCTCGCGGACCGGGACGGCGGCGGCTACGCCCACGTCACCACGCGCTGCAACCTCCAGGTCCGCGAGATCCCGCCCGAGCACGGGGCGCCCTTCATCGAGGGGCTGGCCGACATCGGTATCGTGCCGCGCGGCGCCGGCTCGGACAACATCCGCAACGTCACCGGCTCGGCCACGGCCGGCATCGACCCGAACGAGCTGCTCGACACGCGCCCCCACGCCAAGGACTGGCACCACCACATCCTCAACACGCGGGCCATGTACAACCTGCCGCGCAAGTTCAACGTGAGCTTCGACGGCGGCGGCAAGGTCGCCACGCTGGAGGACACGAACGACATCGGCTTCCAGGCCGTCGAGGTGATGGAGGGCGCCCCCGTGCCGCCCGGCGTCTACTACCGCCTGGCGCTCGGCGGCATCACCGGCCACAAGGATCTCGCGCGCGACACCGGCGTGGTGCTGCCCCCGGCCGAGTCCATCAGGGTCGCGGACGCGGTCGTGCGGGTCTTCGCCGACCAAGGCGACCGCACGAACCGCGCCCACGCCCGCATGAAATACGTGCTGGACGCCTGGGGCTTCGACAGGTTCCTCGCGGCCGTCGAGGAGAAGCTCGGCACGACGCTCCAGCGCTGCGACGCCGCCTTCGTGGCGCCCCGGCCGGCCTACGACCGTCTGGGCCACATCGGCGTGCACCGGCAGAAGCAGCCCGGCCTCAACTACCTCGGCGTGGTGCTGGAGGCCGGCCGCCTGTCGACGGACCAGATGCGCGCGCTGGCCGAGATCGCGCGCCGGCACGGCGACGGCGACATCCGTCTCACCGTCTGGCAGAACCTGCTGATCTCGGGCGTGAAGGACGCGGACGTTTCGGACGTCGCGGCCGCCATCGAGGCCATCGGGCTCGACACCGAGGCTTCCACGGTGCGGGCCGGGCTCGTGGCCTGCACGGGCTCCTTCGGCTGCAAGTTCGCCAACGCCGACACGAAGCGCAACGGCAACGAGATCGTGGCCCACATCGAGCCGCGCGTGCCGATGGACCAGCCGATCAACGTCCACCTCACGGGCTGCCCCAACTCCTGCGCGCAGCACTACATCGGCGACATCGGCCTCATCGGCGTCAAGGTGCCGGTCGGCGACGACGACACGGTGCCGGGCTACAACATCCACGTCGGCGGCGGCTTCGGCACGGACGCCTCCATCGCCAAGATGATCTACCCCGACACCAGGGCCGAGGACGCGCCGGCGCGGATCGAGGGGCTGCTCAAGGCCTATCTGGCGCACCGCGCCGAGCCCACCGAATCGTTCCACGCCTTCGCCAACCGCCACGAGGTCGAGGCCCTGAAGGGCCTCGCCGAGGGGACCGCAGCATGAGCGCAGCCCAGCAGATCACCGTCACGATCCCCGAGTCGGCGCCCTTCTCGCCCGAGCAGCGCTCGTGGCTGTCGGGCTTCTTCTCGGCCTCGATCGCCGCCATGGCGAGCGAAGCGCCCGTCGCGAGCAACGACGCCGACGCCACGACGGTCGCTGGCCCCGTGCTGGCCACCAACGACGAGGCCCCCTGGCACGACCCCTCGCTCCCGCCCGAGGAGCGCATGGAGATGGCCAAGGAGCGGCCGATCGCGCCGCGCCTGATGGCCGCCATGGCCCAGCAGGACTGCGGCCAGTGCGGCTACAATTGCGCCGACTATGCCAACGCCATCTTCCTCAAGGACGAGCAGCGGCTGAACCTGTGCGCGCCCGGCGGCAAGGTGACGGCGCGGCTGCTGAAGGGCCTCGCGGTCGAGCTCAACGACATCAACGGCGACAAGACCGCGGCCGACGAGGGCGCGGCCGAGGGTGGCAAGTCGCGCGCCGTCGAGGCCGCGCAGGCCGAGACGATCCCCGGGACCTCGCGCGAGGCGCCGGCCACCGCCGTGTTCAAGTCACGCCGGCGCTTGAACCGGGAAGGATCGGCCAAGGACACCTGGCACATCGAGTTCGACCTGTCGCGGAGCGGCGTCGACTACGTGGTGGGCGACAGCTTCGGCGTGTTCCCCAAGAACAACCTGGGCCTCGTCGACCAGATCATCGCCATGCTGGGCGCCTCCCACATGACGGAGGTGAACGGCAAGCCGCTGCGCCGGGTGCTGCGCGAGGACGTCGACATCGGCCTGGCGCCCGACTCGCTGTTCGAGCTGTTCTCCTACATCTCGGGCGGCCGATCGCGCGAGAAGGCCCGGGCGCTGGCCCGGGGCGAGGACCCGGACGGCGACGCCGCCCAGCTCGACGTGCTGGCGGTGCTGCACAAGTTTCCCAACGCCCGCCCCCATCCGGAAGCCTTCGTGGACGCCCTGTCGCCGCTGCAGCCGCGGCTCTATTCCATCTCGTCCTCGCCCAACCTCAACCTCGGCGGCCTGTCTCTGACAGTGGACGCGGTGCGCTACCAGATCAACAAGCGCAAGCGCACCGGCGTCGCCTCCACCTGGCTCGCGGACGCCGTCGAGCCCGGCGAGGAGCTGAAGGTCTACGTCCAGAAGGCGCACAACTTCGCGCTGCCGGAGGACAAGTCGAAGCCCGTCATCATGGTGGGGCCCGGCACGGGTGTCGCGCCGTTCCGCGCCTTCCTGCAGGAGCGCAAGGCTTCGGGCGCGCCGGGCAAGAACTGGCTGTTCTTCGGCCACCAGAAGTCGACGACCGACTTCTTCTACCAGGACGAGCTCGAAGAGTTGCGGAAGGAGGGCGTGCTCACCCGACTGTCGCTCGCCTGGTCGCGCGACGCCGGGGAGAAATTCTACGTCCAGGACCGCATGCGCGAGGTCGGCCCCGACCTGTGGCGCTGGCTCGACGAGGGCGCGCACGTCTATGTCTGCGGCGACGCCAAGCGCATGGCCAAGGACGTCGAGGCCGCCATGGTGGACATCGCGGCCAAGGACGGCGGCCGCAGCCCCGACGAGGCCATCGCCTTCGTGAGCCAGCTCAAGAAGGACAAGCGGTTCCAGCTCGACGTATACTGAGCCACGCCGGCCCGGCCGGTGCCCGCACTCGCCGCGAGCACCGGCTCAATGGGCGCCCGCGCCCCCGCCCGCCTTGCCGGGCCGGCTCATCAGCGGCGTCACGGCGACCAGGGCCAGGAACAGCGCCGTCAGGGCCAGGAACACGTCGCCGAGCGACATCACCAGGGCCTGCCCGCGCACCATCAGCGCGAGCCGCTTCGTGGCCGCGAGGGCCGCGTCCGAGCCGTAGCCGGCGTAGGCCTGGGTCAGGGCGGACAGCGTGGCTTCGGCCTTCTCGTGGCCCCAGGCCACGCTCTCGTGCAGGCGCTGGAGGTGCAGGTCCCAGCGGTCGTTGATCAGCGTGTTGATGCAGGCGAGGCCCACCGCGCCGCCGAAGTTGCGGGTAAGGTTGTAGAGGCCCGAGGCGTTCTTGAGCCGCGCCGGCGGCAGCGTGCCGAGCGCCACGTTGTTGATCGGCACCATGGCGGTCATCAGCGAGAAGCCGCGCAGCA
>CAXTFP010000413.1:0-3639 GCA_964243135.1 uncultured Lichenihabitans sp. | reverse complement strand
GCGGCCACGGCAGCGCGGCCCAGAACCAGGTGAGCGCGAGCCAGCCGCCCTAGCTCCCGGCCGCGAGGCCGAGCGTCGGCCATTAGCCGCGGCGGCGGGGGCGCGGCTTCGGCGCCGCTCCGAGCCTGTGCGGGGGACGATCGGAGGCGTGGCTCATGCGGCGGTGGATCTCCGTTCCGGCCCGTCATCGGCCGGGATGCGCCAGCACAGGATCCGGTGGCCGTCCCGGCGCTGGGCCGGCGGGGCCTCCCGCCGGCAGCGTGGCTCCACGATCGGGCAGCGGGGGGCGAAGGCGCAGCCCGCGGGTGCCCCCGCCGCGTCGGCGGCGTGGGACCCAGCGGGGCGCGCGCCCTCGGCCGGGCCGCCCTCGAAGGCGGCGGCCAGCAGCATGGCCGTATAGGGATGGTTCGGACCGGCGAAGACCCGCGCGGCCGGCCCTGCTTCCACCAGGTGCCCCCGGTACAGCACCCCGACGTGGTCGGCCATGTAGCGGACCACCGCGAGGTCGTGGCTGATGAACAGGTAGGCGGCGCCGTTATCGCGCTGGAGGTCGTTCAGCAGGTCGAGGATCGCGGCCTGCACGGACACGTCCAGGGCCGAGGTCGGTTCGTCGAGCACCACGAGGCGCGGCGACCCCGCGAAGGCGCGCGCGATGGCGGCCCGCTGCTTCTGGCCGCCGGACAGGGTCTTGGGGCGGCTCGACGCGTGCTCCGGCAACAGGCGCACGGCCTCGATCAGGGCGGCGGCCCGCCGGGCCAGCGCGGTCCCCCGCAGGCCGGCGAGGCGGCGGAGCGGCTGAGCCAGGATGCGGCGCAGGCGGTGGCGCGGGTTGAGGGTCGCGTCGGGGGACTGGAAAACCATCTGCACGGCGCGCCGCTCGGCGCGGCTGCGCCGTTCCACGGTCGGGGCCGCGGGGGCACCGAACAGCTCGACGGCGCCCGCGGCCGGGCGCTGCAACCCGGTGACGATCCTGGCGAGGGTGGACTTGCCCGAGCCCGACTCGCCGATCAGCCCATAGGTTTCGCCGGGCGCGATCGTCAGGTCGACGCCGTGCAGGATGGTGGTCGACCCGAAACGCTGCACCACCCCGCTGCAGCGCAGCGCCGGCACGCCGCGGCCCGGGTCGGCGTCTTCCGCGCTGCCCGGCGCCCGGGGCGGCGTCCGGCCCGGGCTCGTCAGGCGACCGTGCTTCCTGGTCAAACCCGGGCGCGGAAGGCTGTCGATCAGGCCGCGGGTGTAGGGGTGGGCGGGGCGGGTGAAGACGGCCTCCGCCGCCCCCTGCTCGACCACCATCCCGCCCTGCATGACGCCGACCCTGTCGGCGACGCGGTGGACGAGGCCGATGTCGTGGCTGATCAGGAGAAGGCTGGTGCCGTGGTGCCGCCGGAGGTCGTCCAAGATCGCGACGATCTCGCCGCGCACGCTCGCATCGAGGGCCGTGGTCGGTTCGTCGAGCACCAGCAGGGCCGGTTCGAGCGCGATCGCCATGGCGATGGTCGCGCGCTGCTGCATGCCGCCGGACAGCTCGTGCGGGTAGAGGCCCAGCACCGCGCCGGGATCGCGGACGTGGACGCGCCGGAGCAGGTCGAGGCTCCGGGCCCGCGCCGCACCGGCGTCGAGCCCGCGATGCGCGCGCAGCGTTTCGCCGATCTGCCGCCCGATCGTGAGGCTCGGGTTCAGGGCCGCCCCGGGGTGCTGGTAGACGGCCGACAGGCGGCTCCCGCGCACGGCCCGGAGCGCCCGATCCGACAGCCCGCCGAGGTCGCGGCCCTCGAAGGTCAGCGCGGCCGCCGACATCCGGGCCCGGGGCGGAAGGTAGCGCAGCACCGCCAGGGCGACGGAGCTCTTGCCCGAGCCGGATTCGCCCACGAGCCCATAGGCTTCGCCGCGGCCGATGCGGAACGACACGTCCCGGACGGCCTGCCGCCATCGCCGGTCGCGGGCGTACCACACGTCGAGCTTCTCGACGGACAGCACCGTTTCCGGCTCGCGACTCTCGAAAACAGCGCCCAACCGGTGCGGCCCCTCATTGACTTGTATATTAAATCACTAGACAAAATCCGGCACAAGCCCGCCGACCGGCCCCGATGCCGTTCGGGAGGCCTATCTTTCGGAGTGCGTCATGGCCCGACGGCCGATGATCCTGAGCGCGTTCTTCTTCAACCCTCAGGGCGACCACCGCATGTCGTGGCGCCACCCGCGGGCGCCGCGGCGCGAGGTCTTCGATTTCGACTATTACCGCCGGCTGGCTGAGACCGCCGAGCGCGCCAAGATCGACGCGCTGTTCGTGGCCGACCACGTGGCGATCTGGGACTCCGTCCCGAGCGGCGTCGCCCACTATGCCAACGCCCGCCTGGAGCCGCTGACGCTGCTGTCGGCGCTGGCCGCCGTGACCCGGCACATCGGCCTCATCGGCACGGCCTCGACGTCCTACAGCGAGCCCTACAACGTCGCCCGGACCTTCGCGTCGCTCGACCACATCAGCCGGGGGCGCGCCGCCTGGAATGTCGTCACCTCGGCCATGGACGAGGAGGCCCTCAACTTCGGTCGCGACGGCAACATCGAGCATGCGAACCGCTACGGGCGGGCCGCCGAATATCTCGACGTCGTCTCGGCCCTGTGGGACTCGTGGGAGGACGAGGCCGTCACGATCGACAAGGAGAGCGGGTTCTTCGCCGATCCCGCCCGTGTCCACCACCTGAACCACCACGGCCCGAACTTCCGCGTCCGCGGGCCGCTCAACGTGCCGCGCCCGCCGCAGGGCCACCCGCTGATCGTGCAGGCGGGCTCCTCGGACGCGGGGCGGGATCTCGCGGCCGCTCACGCCGACGTGCAGTTCGCCATCATCCGGACGGCCGAGGAGGGCCGCGGCTACCGCGCCGACATGGACGCGCGGCTCGCCCGGCACGGCCGCTCGCCCGACGACTTCCGCGTGCTCGGCGGCGTCCTGCCGGTGGTCGCCGGGTCGCGCGCCGAAGCGCAGGAGCGCGGCGAGGCCCTGGAATCGCTGATGCTCGACGAGGTCGGCATCGACCTCCTGTCGAGCTGGGCCGGCACCGACCTGTCGGTCCTGCCGGCCGACGGCCCCCTGCCGGCGCTGCCCGACGAGGGCACCTTCAACGGCGGGCGCACCTCGCTCAACCGCGTGAAGGACTGGGCCGGACAGAACCTGTCCATCCGACAGATCGCCCGCAAGCTCGCCAACACCGGGGCCATGCCGACGATGGCCGGCACGGCGGTCGACGTCGCGGACCAACTCGAAGCCCTGTTCGCCGCCGGCGCCGTGGACGGCTACAACCTGATGTTCCCGCTCCTGCCCGACGACTGGGTCAACTTCGCCCAGGACGTCGTGCCCGAACTGCAGCGGCGCGGCCTCGTCCGTCGGGACTACGCCCCCGGCACCCTGCGCGACCGCCTCGGCCTGAGCCGCCCCGCCAACCGCTTCGCGGCCGCGCGCGACGCGCGGCGCGCCGCCTCCTGAGGCTTCGGACCGCCCCCGCGCCCCTCACCCCCGGACCGGCATTGCCTCGACGGCGATCCGGCGTCGTCCTCCTCTTGGGGACCCGAGCGGCGGGCGACGCCCGCGGCCACGCTTCCCCACAGAATTCCTCTGTCCCGCCGTCAAGGTCCAACCATGTC
>CAXTFP010000412.1:0-3645 GCA_964243135.1 uncultured Lichenihabitans sp. | reverse complement strand
GGCGACGAGCGCCCCCGCGTTGCCCACGAGGTAGCGGCCGGGCTCCAGCACCAGCGTCACGTCGGCTTGCCCGAAATGCCGGCGGGCCAGGGCGGCGTAGCGCTCCGGGCCGAAACCGGCGGGGTCCTGGCCGGCCCGGTAGGGGATGCCGAGGCCGCCGCCGAGGTCGACGTGGTCGATGGCGTGGCCGTCGGCCCGCAGCATTCGCAGCGTGTCGGCCAGGGCCGCGAAGGCGTGGTCGAAGGGATCGAGCTCGGTGATCTGCGAGCCGATGTGCATGTCGACGCCCGTGACGACGATGCCGGGCAGGCGGGCGGCCTCGGCGTAGACGTCGCGCGCCCGCTCGATCGGGATCCCGAACTTGTTCTCGGCCTTGCCGGTCGAGATCTTGGCGTGGGTGCCGGCGTCGATGTCGGGGTTGAGCCGCACGGCGATCCGCGCGGTGGCGCCCATCGCCGAGGCCAGCTCCGACAGGGTCAGGAGTTCCGGCTCGGATTCGACGTTGAAGCAGCCGATGCCCTCCGCGAGCGCGAGGCGGAGCTCGTCGCGGCTCTTGCCGACGCCCGAGAAGGTGATGCGCGCGGCCGACACCCCGGCCGCGCGGGCGCGGCGGAGTTCCCCGCCCGACACCACGTCCATGCCGGCCCCGAGCCTGGCGAAGAGCCGCAGCACGGCCTGGTTCGAGTTCGCCTTCATGGCGTAGCAGACCAGGGTGCGCAGCGGCGCGAAGGCCCCCGCGAAGGCGCGGTACTGCGCCTCCATGGCGGCGCGGGAATAGCAGTAGAAGGGGGTGCCGACCTCGGCCGCGATGGCCGCGAGGTCGAGCTCTTCGGCGCCGAGAGCGTCGTCGCGGTAGGTGAAGGGCTGCACGGGGGCGGTCACTGGAGCAGGGGATCGAGCAGGAAGGGCCGGTCCGGCGCGCGGATCGGCGGGTTCGGGGCACGCTTGTGGATGCCAGTCTTCGACGATGCCGCCTTCGCGGCCGCCTGCTCGGATTCGGGGGTCGGCGGCGGCTCCAGGCGCCCGCGCCGCCCGCACCCGCCGAGCGCCGCCCCCACGGCCAGCACCAGGACGATGCCCCTCAGGGCCGGCAGACTGCGGGGACGCGCCACGATGAACTCCGAAACGAAGGCTCGATGCGGGGGGGCCGGGCCCCTCGCATCGCGGCAGTCCTAGCGGAACCGCGTCCCGAAAGCTTTAAGGTTCGGGCGCCCGGCGCGCTGCCGCGCCGACAATGCCACGACCGCGTCGAGGATGCCACGCCGCCATGCCCGCCCTGGGATCCCCCTCGCTCGACCAGCTCCGCACCTTCCTGGCCGTGGCGGAGGCGGGCAGCTTCTCGGCCGCGGCGCGGTCGATGAACCGGCGCCAGTCGGTCGTCAGCTACACCATCGCCAACCTCGAGGAGCAGCTCGGCGGGCTGAAGCTGTTCGACCGCGGCACCCGCCGGCCGACCCTGACCGAGGCCGGCCGCACCATGCTGGCCGAGGCCCGCAAGGTGACGCTCGACGTCGACGGCCTGCGGGCGCGGGCCACGGGCCTGCTGGCCGGGCTGGAACCGGAGCTGGCCGTGGCGGTCGACGTCATGCTGCCGACCGAGGCGCTGGTCGGCGCGCTGGTGGCGTTCCGCGCCGCCTTCCCCACGGTGACGCTGCGCCTGTCCGTCGAGGCGCTGGGCGCCGTGGCGAAGCTCGTGCTCGACCGCACCTGCGCGGTCGGCATCAGCGGCCCGCTGGCGCGCGTCATCGACGGGCTCGACCGGAGGCCCATCGGCGGCGTCCGCATGCTGCCGGTGGCGGCCCCCGCCCACCCGCTGGCGGCCCGGCCCGGGCCGATCCCGCCGGCCGACCTGCGCAGCCACGTGCAGCTCGTGCTGACCGACCGCTCCGACCTCACGCGGGGGCAGGACTTCAACGTGCTCAGCCCCGAGACCTGGCGCCTCGCCGACCTCGGCGCCAAGCACGCGCTGCTCCTGGCCGGGGTCGGCTGGGGCAGCATGCCGGACGCCATGGTGCGTAGGGATCTCGCGGCGGGGCGCCTGACCCTGCTCGACATCGAGGGGCGGACGCCCGACGATTACCTGATCTCGGCCATCCACCGCGCCGACGCGCCGCCCGGCCCGGCCGGGCGCTGGTTCATCGGCTGGCTGGCGGAGAACTGCCAGCCCTTCAGCCGCTGACGGCCTCGCGGCGCAGCCGCTCCAGCCAAGCGCCCGCCTGGGCGCGCACGTTGCCGGGCGCCGTGCCGCCGAAGCTGGTGCGGCTCGCGACGGAGCGCTCGGCGCCGAGCACGTCGAACACGGCCGCGGTGATGCGCGGCTCGACCCCCTGCAGGGCGTCGAGCGGCAGGTCCTCCAGAGTCGAGCCCCGTTCGGCCGCCAGCGCCACGATGCGGCCGGTGACGTGGTGGGCCTGGCGGAACGGCATGCCGAGCTTCTGCACCAGCCAGTCGGCGAGGTCGGTGGCCGTGCTGAACCCCGAGCCGGCCGCGGACCTCATGCGGGCGAGGTCCGGCGTCAGGTCACGCACCATGCCGGCCATGGCCGGCACCGTCAGGGCGAGGGCATCGAGCGCGTCGAACGTGCCCTCCTTGTCCTCCTGCATGTCCTTGGAATAGGCCAGCGGCAGGCCCTTCATCACCGTCAGCAGCCCGACCAGCGCCCCGATCACCCGGCCCGTCTTGCCGCGCACGAGTTCGGCGGCGTCCGGGTTGCGCTTCTGCGGCATGATGGAGGAGCCGGTCGAGAAACGGTCGGACAGCGCCGCGAAGCCGAACTGCGGCGTTGCCCAGAGCACGATCTCCTCGGCGAAGCGCGACAGGTGCACGGCGCAGATGCTCGCGGCCGACAAGGCTTCGAGGGCGAAGTCGCGGTCCGACACGCTGTCCAGCGAATTGGCGGTCGGCCGGTCGAAGCCGAGGGTCGCTGCGACCGCGTGGCGGTCGATGGGGTAGGAGGTGCCGGCGAGGGCGGCCGCGCCGAGCGGCGACTCGTTCATGCGCCGGCGCGCGTCCGCGAAGCGCCCGCGGTCGCGCGCCACCATCTCGACATAGGCCATGAGATGGTGGCCCAGCGTCACGGGCTGGGCGGACTGGAGATGCGTGAAGCCCGGCATCACGGCACCGGCGTGGGCCATCGCCTTCTCGGCCAGGGCGAGCTGGAGGTCGCTCAGGGCGAGGTCGACGGCGTCGAGCGTGTCGCGGATCCACAGGCGGAAGTCGAGCGCCACCTGGTCGTTGCGCGAGCGGGCCGTGTGGAGCCGGCCGGCCGCGTCGCCGATGAGCGCGGCCAGGCGCGACTCGACGTTCATGTGAATGTCCTCCAGGGCGCGGGAGAACGTGAAGGTGCCGGCCTCGATTTCGCCCGCGATGCGGTCTAACCCGTCGCGGATCGCGGCGGCGTCCTCGGCCGACACGATGCCCCGCTCCGCCAGCATCGCGGCATGGGCCTTCGAGCCCGCGATGTCCTGGGCTGCCAGCCGCTGGTCGAAGCCGATGGATGCGTTGATCTCCTCCATGATGCTGTCGGGGCTCGACGTGAACCGCCCACCCCACATCGCATTGCTCATCGAAGCCTCGGATCGAAGAATGGCTGAAGGGACTGAACCGCCGGCGGATGCCTCCGCCCCGCCCGGCGCCGCCGCGCCC
>CAXTFP010000411.1:0-3647 GCA_964243135.1 uncultured Lichenihabitans sp. | reverse complement strand
ATCCCCTTCCATCGTCCCCCCAGGATAGGCCCCGGACGCGCGCCGCTCAACGCTCGGCCGGGCTTGGCTGCGATGCGGCGGGGCGATGGCCGGCAGGGCTGGCCGATGGCAACGCGGCGGCGCGGTGGGGGCGGCCCTGTCGTTGGCGGAGAGCCGCCCCCGTCACCCCGCACGGACGAGGGCTCAGCCGCGCGGGATGACGCGACCAGCATCCCGACCGGACGTTAAAAGATTGATTTGTACCGATCGGGGTCCCTGCCCCGATCCGGGCCAAGCACGGCACCCCGGCCCCGAGGATCGGGTCGGGCGGCGGTTCGTCCTCGGTCGTCAGCGGGCCGGCCGGATCCGCTTGAAGGCGCGCGTCTGCTCGACGAGGGCGATCTCGACCGGCAGGCGCTCCATGGAGCTGGCGCCGTAGAAGCCGTGGCATCCCTTCGCCTGGGCGAGCACGTGGGCGGCGTCGGCGGGGCTGGAGATCGGGCCGCCATGGCACAGCACGATGATGTCGGGCCGCACGCGCCGCGCCGCCTCCGACCATTCGTCGATCGCACTCACGCAGTCGTCGAGGGTCCGGGCCGTCTCGGCGCCGATGGCGCCGCCCGTGGTCAGCCCGAGGTGGGGCACGATGACGTCGGCGCCGGCCTCCGCCATGGCGGCGGCGTCCTCGGCCGAGAACACGTAGGGCGTCGTCAGCAGGTCCTTGCGGTGGGCCCGGCCGATCATGTCGACCTCGTGGGCGAAGCCCATGCCGGTCTCCTCCAGGTTGCGGCGGAACGTGCCGTCGATCAGCCCGACGGTGGGGAAGTTCTGCACGCCCGAGAACCCCAATGCGATCAGCTCGTCGAGGAAGCGGTCCATGAGCAGGAACGGGTCGGTGGCGTTGACGCCCGCCAGCACCGGCGTGTGCTTCACCACCGGCAGCACCTCGGCGGCCATCTCCTTCACGATGTCGTTGGCGTTGCCGTAGGCCAGCAGCCCCGCCAGCGAGCCCCGCCCCGCCATGCGGTAGCGGCCGGAATTGTAGATGACGATGAGGTCGATCCCGCCCTCCTCCTCGCAGCGCGCCGACAGGCCCGTGCCGGCGCCGCCGCCGACGATGGGCTGGCCCTCGTCGATCATGCGCCGGAACCGGGCGAGGATGTCGCGTCTCGACGACCTCGGCATGATGCGGATCCCCCCTTCAGGCCGCGGCCGAGCGCAGCGCCGCCACGGCGGCGGCCGCGAACTCCGGCGCGTTGATGTCGGCCGCGACGTCGATCAGCGCGTGACCGGCCTTCGCGCGCCAGCCGTCCCGGATCGCGCCGAACAGCGCGGCATCGGCCTCCGGGTCGTGGAACGGGGCGCCCGGCACGTCGATGGCCGACACGCCGCCGAGGGGCAGCAGGAAGCGCACGGGGCCGGGCATGCGGTTCAGCCGCTCGACGATCCAGGCGCCGGCCGCCCGGTTCTCCTCCGGGGTGGTCCGCATCAGCGTGACGGAAGCGTTGTGGACGTAAAGGTTGCGGGCGGCGTAACGCTCCGGCACCGTGTCGCGGGAGCCGAAGTTGACCATGTCGAGCGCCCCCACCGAGCCGACATAGGGCATGCCGGTCCGGATGGCCGCGCCGAAGCGGTCCTCCGTGCAGGCCAGGACGCCCCCGAACAGGAGATCGGCCACCTCCGTCGTGGTGACGTCCACCAGGGCCGAGATGAAGCCCGATTCGGCCAGCTTCTCCATCGACTGCCCGCCCGTGCCGGTGGCGTGGAACACGTAGCACTCGTGCTCCGCCTCCAGGGCCTCGCGGATCTGCGTCACGCAGGCCGTGGTGACGCCGAACATCGTCAGGCCGAGGCCGGGCTTGGCGGAGGCGGCCTCGGTGCCGGAATCCGCGCACATGCCGGCCGCCGCGCGGGCGGCGTTGCCGATGACCCGCCGCGAGATGGGGTTGAGGCCGGCCACGTCGACGACCGAATACATCATGGCGATGTCGCTCGGCCCCACGTAGGGCGCGGTGTTGCCCGACGCCATGGTGGACAGCATGAGCTTGGGCAGGCCGACCGGCAGGGCGCGCATCGCGGCCGTCACGGCCGCCGTGTTGCCCGAGCCGCCGAGGCCCAGCACGGCGCCGATGTCGGCGCGGGACAGGAGGAACGCCGCCAGGGCCTCGCCCATGGCGATGAGGCTCGCGCCGCGGTCGCCGTCGCGGAACACGGCCCCTGCCCCGCCCGGGTGGTGGGCCGCGACCTCCTCGGCCGTCACGTCCGCGCCACCGGACGAGGGCCGGGTGGAGATGTCCACGAGCACGGCTTCGGCGCCGGCCGCCCGCACGGCGTCCCGCGCGTGGTCGAGTTCGAGCCGCTTGGTGTCCAGCGTGCCGACGACGTAGACCCGCCCCATGACGTTCCCCCGGGATGGACGGCACCCTCTGCCGCGGTGATCCGTCGGCCGCGAGGTTACGCAGGGGCCGGCCCGCTGTCGAGGCTCGCTCTGGACGCGTCGCGCGACCGAATTGACGCCCCGCCCCGCCTGGGCGACACCGGATCGCGGACGGGACCGCGCGGGGCCGACAGGGGGAGGGTCGAGGGCATGCCGATCTACGCGCTCGGGGAGCACGCCCCCCGCCTGCCGCCGCCCGACCGCTTCTTCGTGGCGCCGGACGCGCATGTCGTCGGGCAGGTCGAGGTCGGCGACGAGGTCGGCATCTGGTTCGGCGCCGCGGTGCGCGGCGACCGCGAGCCCATCACGCTCGGCGCCCGCACCAACGTGCAGGCGGGCGCCGTGCTGCACACCGACATGGGCTTTCCGCTGGTGATCGGCGAGGGCTGCACCATCGGGCACCGGGCGGTCGTGCACGGCTGCACGGTCGGCCCGAACAGCCTGATCGGCATGGGAGCCATCGTCATGAACGGCGCCCGCATCGGCGCGGACAGCATCGTCGGCGCCGGCGCGCTCGTCACCGAGGGCAAGTCCTTCCCGGACGGCAGCCTCATCGTCGGCGCGCCGGCCCGCGCCGTGAGGCGGCTCGACGATGCGGCGCTGGACGGGCTGCGGCGTTCCGCGCAATCCTACGTCGACAACTGGCGGCGGTTCCGCGCCGAGCTGAAGCGCCTCGACTGAGCGGCGTCTCCACCTCCGCGCAGGCCGGTACGGGAGCGGCGTCGAGGATGCGGAACGGATCGATCGCCATCGCCTGCCTCCTCGCCCTGGCGTCGGCGCCCGTGCCGGCCTCCGCGGCCCCTGCCGCCCCTCCGCCCCCCGGCGCGGCCGAGGCCGATCCGGCCAAACCCGCGTTCGAGGCCCTGCCCGAGGCCGAGCGCCGCGCGCTCCAGGACGCGCTGGTCTGGACGGGCGACTTCAACGGCGCGGTCGCGGGCAGCTACGGGCCGCGCACCCGCGACGCGCTGCTGGCTCACGCGAAGCGCGCGGGCGTCGCGCCGGATGCCATGCTGGAGGCGCCCGCCCGCGCCAAGCTGCTGGCCGAGGCAGAGGCCGCCCGCCGCGCCGTCGGCTTCGCGGTGCTGCGCGAGCCCCGCGCCGGCGTGGCGATCGGCCTGCCCCTGAAGCTGCTGCCCGCCCGCTCGACGCTGCCCGCCGGCACCCGCTATGCCACGGCGGGCGACGGGCCCGTGGTCGAGACCTCCGGGCGCGTGGTGGGCCCGGACGGGTT
>CAXTFP010000410.1:0-3654 GCA_964243135.1 uncultured Lichenihabitans sp. | reverse complement strand
AGGCGGAGCCGCAGCGCCTGCCCGCCGTCGTCCGGCCCGCCCCGGCGCCGCCGCGCCGACGGCGGCGGGTCCGCAGGCTGCGGCTCGCCCTGCGGGCTCTGAGCCTCGTCGTCGACGGGCTCGGCCTGGCGACGCTGGGCGCCCTCCTGTGGCTCGGCCTCCACTACCTCCACGGCCGCCTGCCGAACTGGTGAGGCGGCGGGGGACGACGCTCCTTCGGGCCGTCCCTTCATCGCTCATCCTCGCGAAAGCGGGGATCCAGCGTAAAAATGTTCGGCCGAAGGCCGCCCTTCTCCTGCAACCGCGCGATGAGCGGCCTGCGGGAGCATCTTGTCGGCCTTCGGCCCTCTCTTCGCGCTGAATCCCCGCCTGCGCGGGGATGAGCGGGGAGAAGCCATTTGTCCCCAGGACCCCTACAGCGCCAGCGACCCGAGGTCGGCGATGCCGTCGCGGCCGGGCGTCAGGCCGCGGCGCTCGGCCGTGACCGTCACGCCGCGCTCGCCCGGGTCGAAGCGGTACAGGTGGTAGGCGGCGAGGTGGCCGTGGGTGCCGGGGACGGCCGAACAGGACGGCACGCCCACGACCGGCACCGGGCCGCGCGGCCCCGGCAGGTGCGCCACCGACGTCCGGTGGTTGTGGCCGTGGATCACGAGGTCGGCGCCGTGGGCCGCGATGACGGCCTCGAAGGCGGCGGCGTCGCGCAGGCCCCGCCCGCGCCGGGCGCCGGTGGCGTGGGGCGGATGGTGGACCATGACGACCCGCACGAGGCCCTGCCGCCCGGTCTCGTCGAGGAGCCGCGCCAGCCCGGCGCGCTGCACGGGGCCGAGCGCCCCCGACGCCAGCAGCGGCGCCGTGGGGATGGCCGAGCTCAGCCCGATCAGTGCCAGTGGTCCGCGCCGGCGCAGGTAGGGGAAGGCGAAGGGCAGGCCGTCCGCCACGCCCACCTCCGACAGCCCGCCCTGGCTGACCCAGGGCGCGAAGGTGCTGGCGAGGTGGGGGAGCGACGAGCGCACGTAGGCGTCGTGGTTGCCGGGCACGAAGCTCACGGCCTCGGACGAGCCCAGCGTCTCCAGCCAGGCCCGAGCGAAGGGGAACTCGGCCGGGAGGCCGATGTTGAGGATGTCGCCCGTCATGGCGACGTGGTCGGGCGCCCGCTCCCGCAGGTCGGCCACCAGCGCCGCCAGCACCGCCATGTCGTGGAGGCGCCCGCGGCGGCGCCAGTTGACGAATCCCGTGAAGCGCTTGCCGAGGAGGTCCCGCTTGCGCGGGCGGGGCAGAGGGCCGATGTGGGCGTCGGACAGGTGGGCGAGGAGGTAACTCACCGGGCCACCCTGTCGCCCGGCCCCCGCCCGTCGTCAAGGCGCGGCCGGCGCGGTGGCCACGGGGCCCGCGATGGGGCAGGGTCGTGGGCGCGGCCCGTGGGACGGCCGGGGCGAGTCGGAGGGCGATATGGGGTGGAGCGTGACGCTGCCGGCCGGATGGCAGCGCGCCGTGCCGCGGCTGATCCATGGGACCGCGCGCTTCACCCGGCCGCTGACGATGGGCGTGCGGGCCGCCCTGTTGCGCGACGGCCCGCGCGGCCCCGAGGTGTTCCTGGTGCGGCACTCCTACGTGCCGGGGTGGCACCTGCCGGGCGGGGCCGTGGAGCCCGGCGAGGCGGTCGCGGCGGCGCTGGTGCGCGAGGTGCGGGAAGAATGCGCCATCGCAGTGGAGGGCGCGCCCGAGCTGTTCGGGCTCTACTTCAACCGGAGGGCGTCGCGGCGCGACCACGTCGCGGTCTACCGGGTGCGGGACTTCACGGTGCTGTCGCGGCGCGAGGCCGATTGGGAGATCGTGGAGGCGGGCTTCAGACCGCTCGACGGCCTGCCCGAGGCCACCACGCCGGCCACGCGGGCGCGCCTCGCCGAGATGATCGACGGGCGACAGCCGACGCCGGACTGGTGAGATCATATATGATGAAGTGATCTCGAAGCACAGACTCAGATCGGTTTCAAAAGGCCCCGGCCTTTTGCGGGTTTCAGGGCGAAGCCCTGAGTTCTTGACATGATATGTTCTTCAGGGCTCCGCCCTGAAACCCGCCAAAGGGCTCGCCCTTTGGAATCCATCTTATTTCATCATGCAAAGATGAAAGATCGTCACAGGCGCGAGCCCGTGAAGGTGAAGCGGCGATCGAGCACGAACTTCAGCGCGTAGCCCAGCGCCAGGCCGATGACGGCGCCGGCATATTTGGCCTCCACCGTGCCGAAGACGCGGAGGAACCCGATCTCCGCGCCCCAGAACAGCGCCGTCGTGAAGACGCTGAAGAAGCCGTAGAGCATCACCTTGCGGGTCTCGTCGATGCCGTCCTTCGACTGATCGAAGAAGATGAAGTTCTTGTCGAGCAGGTACTTCGACACGAAGCCCGCCGCCGTGCCGCACAGGATCGACAGCGGCAGCACGGGGCCGACGAGGCCCGTCAGCGCCATCACGGCGATCTGCTGCGTGCCGAGGTTCATGGCGGTCGAGAGCAGGGCGAAGAGCACGTAGAAGACGACCAGATGCGACGTCTTCCAGGCTCCGACGCGGAGGCTGGCGGGCTGGGGCAAGGGGCTCTGTCCTTCTCGATCCGCGTGTCGCCGCGATCCCGCCGCGGCGCCGCCCGAGAAGACGCCCCAGCCCCTTTCCGGGTTCTTTCGCGGCGCGCGCCATTCCCCGACGGGCTTCACCGAACCGGTGCGGAAACGCTCGAATGCGATCCTTCGCCTTCACGTTCCCGTCACGCTCAGCGGAACACCGTCACGGGCCGATCGCAGACGCCCCGCTGCGAGGCCGCGCAGAGCGCGTCGCGGAAGGTGGGGAAGCGGAGCGCCACGGCGTCCGGCAGCGCGCTCGGCGGCTGCGGCCAGCCGGTCGGCCACTGGTCGATGCCGACCGCCACGACGGCCCAGAGCGCCAGCACGCCGACGAGCAGCCCGCGCGCCGACAGCCGCCCGAAGGCGCCGAGATGCGGCCCGAGCAGCACCAGCCCGTAGAGCGCCGTGAAGTTCATGTAGCTCCAGAACCGGGTCACGTCGGTCGCGATGAAGGGCAGCAGGGCGGGCAGCAGCAGGGCCGCGGCGACCCCGAGCCGCACGGCCGGCGCCAGCCGGGCCCGGAGCGCCAGGGCGAGCGTGACGAGCGTCAGCGGCGCGAAGAGCGCGCCCAGCCCCACGGAGCGCAGCACGAAGCCCGGCGAGCCCGAGAAGGCGCGGAACTGCAGCCCGCAGATCTCGCCCCAGCGCTGCGCGGCCGTGCCGGGCTCGACGTTGCGCAGCGCGTCGAGTCCCCCGACGGTGGCGATCCACTCGTTGCTGCGGCAGATCTCGGCCACCGCGTCCGGCGCCATCCGGGTCGCACCGACGACCGCGGCCAGCGCGACGACGGCCCCCGCGAGCCCCGCCAGCGGGGGCAGGATGTCGGGATCGGCGAGGCGATCCAGCATCTCCCGCCAGCCCGTGCGGAGGTCGACGCCGGTCAGCAGCACGTGCAGCCCGCAGACCGACGCGGCGTAGAACACCGAGGCCTCGTGCACCGCCACCGCCAGCGCGCCGAGCAGCAGCGCGGCCCAGGCGCGGCGCGACTCCAGCGCGGCCGCGAGGCCGATCAGCGCCAGGGCCGCGAAGCCGTCCTGCGAGC
>CAXTFP010000409.1:0-3655 GCA_964243135.1 uncultured Lichenihabitans sp. | reverse complement strand
GACCGGCGCCGTGTCCTTCATGTTCGACCGGGTGGGCCGCGTGGAATACGACGCCAAGGCCGGCAGCGAGGACGCCGTGATGGAGGCCGCCATCGAGGCCGGCGCCGAGGACGTCGTCACCACCGAGGACGGCTACGAGGTGCTGACCACCCTGGAGGGGCTGCGCGACGTCGCCAAGGTGCTGGAGTCGCGCTTCGGGGAGCCGCGCCGCGCGGCGCTCGTGTGGCGCCCGCAGACGTCCGTCCCGGTCGACGACGAGGCGGGCGAGAAGATCCTGAAGCTCGTCGGCGCGCTGGAGGACAACGACGACGTCCAGAACGTCTACGCCAACTTCGAGGTGTCGGACGCGCTCGTCGCCAAGATGAACGCCTGAGATCGTGGATCGCCCCGTCCGCATCCTGGGCATCGACCCCGGCCTGCGCCACACCGGCTGGGGCGTCATCACGGCCGAAGGCTCGCGCCTGAGCTACGTGGCCTCGGGGGCGATCCACACCGACGCCGAGACGCCGCTGAGCGAGCGGCTGCGCGTGCTCCACGTCGGCCTGGCCCAGGTGATCGAGGCCGAATGGCCGGACGAGGCGGCCGTCGAGGAAACCTTCGTCAATCGCGACCCCCGCGGCGCCCTCAAGCTCGGCCAGGCGCGGGGCATCGCGCTGGTGGTGCCGGCCCTGGCCGGGGTGCCCGTGGCGGAATACGCCAACAACATCGTCAAGAAGAGCGTCACCGGCACGGGCCACGCCGAGAAGGCGCAGGTGGCCGCCATGCTGAAGGTGCTGCTGCCCCGGAGCCACGCCGCGACGCCCGACGCCGCCGACGCGCTGGCCGTGGCCATCACCCACGCCAACTATCGCCGGCCCGCCAACGTGCAGGCGGCCGTGATCCGGGCCGTGGCGGCCCGGGCGGGCGGGGCATGATCGGCAAGCTCAGCGGCACGGTGGACAGCGCCGGGCTCGAATCCATGATCCTCGACGTCGGCGGTGTCGGCTACCTCGTGCATTGCTCGCCGCGCACGCTGTCGGCCCTGCCGCCGCCGGGCGAGCCCGTGTCGCTGCTGATCGACACCCACGTGCGCGAGGACATGATCCGCCTCTACGGCTTCGGCACGGAGGCGGAGCGGGAATGGTTCCGGCTGATGCAGGGCGTGCAGGGGGTCGGGGCGCGGCTCGCCCTGGCGATCCTGGGTGTGCTGTCGACCTCGGCCCTGGCCATGGCGGTCGCGGGCGGCGACCGGACGGCCGTGGCGCGCGCGCCCGGCGTCGGCCCCAAGCTCGCCTCGCGCATCGTGCTGGAGCTGAAGGACAAGGGGCCGGGCGGGGCGGCCGACGCGATGGTCATCCCCGGCCAGGATCCCGGCGCTCCGCTGCCGCGCAACGTCGCGGACGCCGTCTCGGCGCTGGTCAACCTCGGCTACGGGCGCCCGCAGGCCGCGGCTGCCGTGGCCGCGGCCGTGGCGTCGCTGGGCGCCGAGGCCGAGACGGCAGCGCTGATCCGCGGCGGGCTGAAGGCGCTGTCGAGCTGACGAAGGGGCGGCGGGCCTGCGACACGGTGGCCCGCCCTCAACCGGTCCCCTCACCGCGCGTTGAGTCCCGATCGAGGGAGAGTCCGTCATGTCCACCACCGCCAAGAAGACCGACCCCAAACTGTGGGACAAGGTGAAGGAAGAGGTCACGGAGGGCGACAAGGGCGGCAAGCCCGGCCAGTGGTCGGCCCGCAAGGCCCAGATGGCCGTGCAGGAATACAAGCACGAGGGCGGCGGCTACGAGGGCGAGAAGACGGCCGACAACCACCTCGTCCAGTGGGGCGAGGAGGAGTGGGGCACGAAATCCGGCAAGCCGAGCGGCGAGACCGGCGAGCGCTACCTGCCCAAGGAGGCGCGGGACCACCTTTCGAAGGAGGAATACGCCCGCACGACGGCCAAGAAGCGCCGCGACACCGCCAAGGGGCAGCAACATTCGGCGCAGCCCAAGGACGTCGCCGAGAAGACCGCCGAGGCGCGCCACCACGAGGGGGACCACGGCCCCGGGGACGAGAGCAAGGCGGCGCTTTACCGCCGCGCCCAGGAGAAGGACATCCCCGGCCGCTCCAAGATGAACCGCGAGCAGCTCAAGGCGGCGCTGGCGCCCTGAGGCGACCCGCGCTTCCCTGCCTCATGGCCCGTTCCTTCCCGCCTGCACACGTCTCGGCACTCGCGGGGGATGCCCTTCTCCCCTTGAGGGGAGAAGGTCCGCACAGCGGGGATGAGGGGGGAGGCGGCGCGCGGGGGGATGATCCCCCCTCATCCGCCCTGCCGGGCACCTTCTCCCGCAGGCGGGAGAAGGGGACCAACGCCCAGCGCCGGTGATGTGTGCCGACGCTGGCCCGTGAGGGAGGAGGACGGGCGGCTGCCGCCGACGTTCGGCGGCTTCGGCGCGGTCAGTGCGCCGGAAGGGCGGCGTGGGCTGGGATGCGGGGCGGGATGGATTCGAGGCGCGCCATGCCGGCCTTGACGGCCGATTGCACCTTCTCGAAGGCCCGGACCTCGATCTGGCGCACGCGCTCGCGGGAGATGTTGAACTCCTCGGAAAGCTGCTCCAGCGTGATCGGGTCGTCGGCGAGGCGCCGCGCCTCGAAGATGCGGCGCTCGCGGGCGTTCAGCACCTTCAGGCCGTCGACCAGCGCGTCGTGGCGGTTGTGGCGCTCCTCCTCGTCGGCGAGGACCGCCTCCTGGCTGGTCGAGTCATCGACGAGCCAGTCCTGCCACTCGCCCTCGCCGTCCTCGCGCATGGGCGCGTTGAGCGACGTGTCGCCGCTCAAGCGGCGGTTCATGTCGATCACGTCCTGTTCGGACACGCCGAGCTTGGTCGCGATGGTGGTGACGTGCTCGGGGCGGAGCTCGCCCTCCTCCAGCGCCGAGATCTGGCTCTTGGCCTTGCGCAGGTTGAAGAACAGCTTCTTCTGGCTGGCCGTCGTGCCCATCTTCACCAGCGACCAGGAGCGCAGGATATATTCCTGGATCGAGGCCCTGATCCACCAGATGGCGTAGGTGGCGAGGCGGAAGCCCTTGTCGGGCTCGAACCGCTTCACGGCCTGCATCAGGCCGACGTTGCCCTCCGAGATCACCTCGCCGATGGGGAGGCCGTAGCCGCGGTAGCCCATGGCGATCTTGGCCACGAGGCGCAGGTGCGAGGTCACGAGTTCCTGGGCGGCGTCGCGGTCGTCGTGCTCGCGCCAGCGCTTGGCCAGCATGTATTCCTGCTGCGGTTCCAGCATGGGAAACTTGCGGATTTCGTTGAGGTAGCGCGTGAGCCCGCTTTCACCCGAGATGATCGGAAGCGCATAGGCCATGGTGTTCTCCTTCTGGAACCCGCTCGGACGCGGGCTCCGGCGAGCGCTCTCTCGAAGCGACTCGCCAACCCCCTCTTATAGACCTCGGCGGGGCGCGACCCTATGGTGCATCGCCGAGATGGCGAAGAATTAATGGTGCGCCGACCGCCGATTCCACGATCCCGGCCAACGCCGCTGAATCGCCGAACGATCCATCGCTGCGACAAAGGGCGGGGGCCGTCGCGAAGACGGCGCAGGGAACGGGGGAGGACCTGCGCCGCGTGGCTTACGTATCGGATCCGGGAGGATCGGAGGCGGTCCAGTGCCGGAGCTTGGCCATCTCGTCCTTGAG
>CAXTFP010000408.1:0-3655 GCA_964243135.1 uncultured Lichenihabitans sp. | reverse complement strand
GCCCACCCGGCCTGCACGAGGTCGACCCATGACGCAGCGCCGCCCTCCCCCGCGCCATCCCAAGAGCCGCGGCGGCCCGCCCGATCACGGAAGGGCCGGCGCATCGTCGGGCGGAGCCCCCCCGGCCCGCCCGCCGCGGCCGCAGGAACCGCCCCCGGCTCCAGCGCCGGCCGAACGGACGGGCCGGCTCCGGACCGGTCCCGACGCGGTCCTGCTGTGGGGCTTCCACCCGGTGCTGGAAGCGCTGCGGTCGCGGCGGCGGACGCCCCTGCGCGTGCTGGCCACCGAGGCCGCGGCCGAGCGGCTGCGCCCCGAGCTGGAAACCCGCGGTCTCCGGGCCGAGATCGTGGAGCCCGATGAGATCGGCCGCCTGGCGCCCCGCGACGCCGTGCACCAGGGCGTGCTGCTCCAGGCCCGGCCGCTGGAGGCCCTCGACATCGGCGACGTGCCCGACGCCGGCACCGTGCTGGTGCTCGACCAGATCACCGACCCGCATAATGTCGGCGCGATCCTGCGGACCGCGGCGGCCTTCGGGGTGGCGACGCTGGTCACCACCGAGCGGCACGCCCCCGACCTGACGGGCGTCCTGGCCAAGAGCGCCTCGGGGGGCCTCGAACACGTCCCCGTCGTGCAGGTCACCAATCTGGCGCGCGCGCTGGACGAGCTCGCGCGGCGCGGTTTTCAGGTGATCGGGCTCGATTCGGACGGCACCGTGCCGCTGGACGCGGTCGCGCCCGCACCGGCCCGCGCCCTTGTGCTGGGCGCCGAGGGCAAGGGGCTCCGCCGCCTCACGCGCGAGCGCTGCGAGACCGTGGCCCGGCTCGACATGCCCGGCCCCATCCGCAGCCTGAACGTGTCGAACGCCTGCGCGGTCGCGCTGGCAATCCTGCGGCTGCGCGAGGGAACCCGGTCCTGACCGCCTCCCCGTCACCCGCGCGGCCCGGACGCACGGGACCGTCGTCAGGCCCGCCCAAACCCGAAGCGGCGCTGCAGCACGAAGCGCGCGTTGGCGCCGTCCTGCCGGAACAGGCACAGGCCGTCGACCGTCGTGGCGAGCGGCACGTCGGCCAGCATGTCGCGCAGGACGGGCTCCAGCCGGGCCCGGTCACGCGATTCCAGCAGCCCGGTCAGGGTCATGTGGAACTGGAAATTGTCGAGCACGAAGGGATAGCCCCATTCGTCGAGCGCCTCGACCTGGGCGGCCGTGAGCTGGTCGGGATGGCGCCGCTCGCGGTCCTCCGGGCTGAGCGGGGCGCGGAACAGGTCGAAGCGGCGGACGCAGGCGGCCGCGAGCTCGTCCACGGCGGGCGAGGGCTCGGCCAGCACCAGGGCCAGGAACGACCGCATCAGGCCGAGCGTCAGGGTGACCCGGACCTCCGCCTGTGCGGACGCGAAATCCTGGATCGCGGTCTCGAGCTCGTCGGCGGTGCGGCCGGGGGCGAGGTGGAACGGGGCCTTCAGGGTCGCGTGGAACCCGTAGCGGCGCGGGGCCGCGGTCCAGCCCAGGCTCAGGGGATCGTGGAACAGCGGATGGTCGGGCGGCTCGCTTTCGGCGCCCGTGGTGGCGTCGTAGCCGAGCAGGCTCGCGCCGAAACGCGCCAGCGCGCTGCCCCCGTGCGGTGCGTAGTAGATGGCGTAGCGCGTCATCGGCGTCCCTCGTCGCACGTCGGCGCCGGGTCGGCCCCGGCGCGGTCCGCCCAGCATAGCATCGGCGGACGCGGAGGCGAGCGCCCCCGCGGCCGCGCGTGCCGGGACGGTCGTGCCGGCCCGAAAACGCGAGCAGAGTCATCGGCATGGACCCGCCAGGGAATTCCATCCCGCCCGGACCTGCTTTATAAGCCGCGCCACCGGACACCGGCGGTGCGATGCGGGCGGGGCTGAGCATGACGGGGATGACCAAGCCGACGCGCCGCTTCAGCATGGCCGCGTTCCTGTCGTCGGGATCCGCCGAGGCCGATGCCGCGATGGACGCGCTGGCGCGCCGCTACGGCAACGCTTCGCCCGAAATCGCCGACGTGATCGTGGCGCTCGGCGGCGACGGGCTGATGCTTCAGGTCTTGCACCGGTTCATGGGCTCGCCCAAGCCGATCTACGGCATGAACCGCGGCTCGGTCGGGTTCCTGATGAACGAGTTCGCCGACATGGACCTGTTCAACCGGCTCGACAACGCCGAAGCCTCCATCGTGCACCCGCTGATCATGCAGGCCACGGCCTGCGACGGCCTCGTGGCGACCGCGCGCGCCATCAACGAAGTGTCGCTGCTGCGCCAGTCGTTCCAGGCCGCCAAGCTGCGCATCGCCATCGACGGCCGGGAGCGCCTGCCCGAACTGATCGCCGACGGGGTGCTGGTCGCGACCCCCGCGGGGTCGACCGCCTACAACCTGTCAGCCAACGGGCCGATCCTGCCCTTGAACGCGCCGCTCGTGGCGCTGACCTCCATCTCGGCGTTCCGGCCGCGCCGCTGGCACGGGGCCCTGCTGCCCGACAAGGCCGCGATCACCATCGACGTGCTGGAACCCGACAAGCGCCCGGTGGCCGCGACGGCCGACCATTTCGAGGTCAAGGACGTGGCCCGCATCTCCATCAGGATGGACCACGACACCGGCATGACCCTGCTGCACGATCCCGGCCACTCGCTGGACGAGCGCATCCTGAGCGAGCAGTTCGGACAGTAGTCGCTCCGGCCGCGAGGTCGCAGCGTCAGTGCCCGGCCACGACGCCGTCGAGAAAGCTCGAAATCGCCTGCCACACGGCCGGCGCGCCCGAGCGGTTGCGGCTGGCGATCAAGGTCGAGGAGCCGTGAATGCCGCCCCGCACGGGAATGAACTGGACCTTGGTCCGGGCCGGAGCCGCGGCCAGGATCGTGCGGGCCGCCGCGACCTCGTCGGCGTCCTGCGCCGTGGTGACGAAGACGGGAACCGACACGCGGGCCGCGGCGGTTCGAACGCGCGAATCGCCGCCGAGGTACTCGCCCGGCGAGAAGGCCAGCACGGCCGCGACCTTGCCGGGGTTCTCGGCCGCCAGCACGAACACGAGCGCGGCCGAGTAGCTGCTGCCCCACAGCACCACGGGGAGGTTCTTCCCGTTCGCCCAGGCCAGCGCGGCCTTCAGGTCGCGCTCGGCGTCCGCGTAGGTGGCCGGCCCTTTCACGCCGGCGGCGGTCTGGTTGCGGCCGAACAGCGACCCGCCCACGCGCTGGTCGATGGCCAGCGACGCGAAGCCCTGGGCGGCCAAGCGCGGCGCGATGGTGGCGTACTCGCCCCGGCCCGATCCCGCCTGATGGAACAGCAGGACGAGCGCCTTTGCGGTTCGCGCGGGCGTGTAGGTCCCGTAAACCGCGAGGCCGTCGTCGGCCGTAAGGGTGACGGGCTCCGCGGCCCTCGCCGACACAGGTCCGAGGCCGCAAGCCCCGCTGACGAGAGAGATGACGAGGATGAGGCCTCGAAAGAAAACGCCGCCGCGCATGTCGGTCCCGCTCGCTCGCCGCACGTCGTCCGGTCCAAGCCGGACCACTATGGTTCGCCGGCGGCGCCGGAATGTTACGCCGGGCCGCGACCCCGGTGCGGGTTCAGGCGGCGTGCCGCAGGTCGGCCGCGGTCAGGCGGAGTGGCGGCACCGCGGCGCCCCGGTCGCGCGCGTCCCGGCGGACCGCGCG
>CAXTFP010000407.1:0-3679 GCA_964243135.1 uncultured Lichenihabitans sp. | reverse complement strand
AGCCCGAACAGGTCGGCGAAGCGCTGGTTGTAGATGACGAGGCGATCGCCGGCGTCCACCATGCACAGCGCCAGCGACATGTTGTTCAGCGCGGCGTCGAACCGCTCGTTCTGCAGGCCCATCTCGCGGTCGCGCCGGCTCAGGATGGCGTTGCGCTCCTGGAGCTGGCCGTTGACGGCCGTGACCTCGTTATGGGCGGCCGCGAGGCGGGCCGAGGCGCCGCGCAGGTCCTCCGTCACGCCGTGCAGCCCGTCGCGGGCGATGCCGAGCTGCCGGTTGTGCCAGCCGAGCAGCCCCAGGAGGGCCGCCCCGAAGGCGAACAGGATCGCCACCACGGCCGTGAAGGTGCGGTGCAGCCCCGCCAGCTCGTCCCGCGCGCCCGCGGTGCGGGCCTCGCCGGACCGGTCGGCCGCGGCCGCCAGGCGCGACAGCTCGAAGTCGAGCGGCGCCATGGCCGCGAGCGCGCTCTCCCCCACGCCCGGGCCCTCGATGCGCTCGACCATGGGGGCGAGCTGACCCATGGTGACGATGAGGTGGCGCAGCGTCGCCGCGGAGGCGGGATCCCCGGCCGCGAAGTCGCGGAACGGGGGCGCGTCCAGCGCCGACACCCGCTCGGCCAGCCTGTCGTAGCGGAGCTGGACGTCCCCGGCCCCGGCGACCGCGCCCGGCGCGATGGCGGCCGCGATCTTCTGTTCGAGGCGGGCATATTCGAGCTCGGCCTGGCTCGCCGCGGCGCAGACCGCGCAGTGCGACGCGGCCTGAAGATCCGCCTGCCGCTCCCCGATCAGCCAGGAGGCCTGCACGGCCGCGGCGAGGAGGCCGCAGGTGGCGCCGAGGAACACGATCTTGCCCGCCCTGAGCGACCACACGGCATGCGTCCCTGCCCGGCCGGCGAAGCGGCGGCCTTCCGAAGCCGCGGCGGAGATCGAAGGAATCGGAGGCGAGGGCAGCCGCCCCATCCCGCCGACCCCGGCGCCGTCCGCCCGCGCGCGGCCCATGCTGCGGCTTATCCGTCATCATGCTTGCGCGGGAGTGAACGCGGCGCGCAAAGCCCTCAGGGGGCGTGACGCTCCAGCATGGCGCATTCCGCCAGGAACTCGGCCTTCAGCCGGTGGTCGTCGGCGAGTTCGCCGTAATAGGTGGTGTTGACCATGCGGCTCGCCCGCGACGAGCGCACGCCGCGGTGAGTCTTGCACATGTGCACGGCGCTGATCCGCACGGCGAGGCCGCGCGGCTCCGTCTTGTCGACGAGGAAGCGCTCGATCTGCTTCGCCAGCTCCTCCTGGATCTGCAGGCGCGATGAGAAATAGTCGACGATGCGGTCGTATTTCGACAGCCCGATGATCCGGCCGTCGGGCGAGGGCAGGATGCCGATGACGGCGTGCCCGTAGATGGGCATGAGATGGTGGGCGCAGGTGGAGCGGACCTCGATGGGCCCGGTGACGATGAGCTGGTCGCAGCGCTCGACGTTGTCGAAGTCGGTGATTCGGGGCGGCGAGGTGAAGCGGCCCCGCATGGTCTCCTCGACCATCATGCGGGCCACGCGGGCGGGCGTGTCGCGCGTGTTGTGGTCGCGGCGATGGTCGACCTTGAGGATGTCGAACAGCTCCTCGATCTTGCGGGCCGCCGCCTCCGTCATGGCGGCGCGGTCCGCCTCGCCGAGGAAGCCGATGACGGGCTGGTTGCCGAAGCTCGCCTCGGTCCAGGGTTCGACGACCTTGTTCATGCCCTTCTCCGCACGGCGCCGCATCGGGCCGGCGAGCTTCAACGCTTGAACCGAGCGGCCGGACGCGTGCAACCCCCGGAAAGACAGGGGAGACATGCCGGGCGGATCGACCGGGCGCGACGCCCTGAACTTCCCGGCCACCTCCTTATATAGTGAGCGGGCGGGAGCGGGAGCTGCGTGGGATGACGGCGACGGATCGGGAGCGCATCGACGCCGAGTACGGCGGCAGCGAGGAAGCGGGCGAGGGCAGGAGCGTTCCCGCTTCGGTGCTGCGCGGCGCGCTCCACCGCTGCCCCGCCTGCGGGGAGGGCTCGCTGTTCCGCGCCTACCTCAAGGTCGCCGACCGATGCCCGGCCTGCGGCGAGGAGCTATTCCACCAGCGCGCCGACGACGCGCCGCCCTACGTGACGATCTTCGTGGTCGGCCACCTCGTCCTGGCGGCCGTGGTGGGGATCGACATCGCCTATGAGTGGCCGCTGTGGCTGCACGCGGCCATGTGGCTGCCGCTGACGACGGCGCTCTGCCTCGCGTTTCTGCCCTGCGCCAAGGGTGCCCTGGTGGGCCTGCAATGGGCGTTGCGCATGCACGGCTTCGGCGGTGTGGAGGACGCGGTCGACACCCACCCCGCCCTCGATCCCCTGCCCCGGCGGGCCGGAGCCTGACGGGGGCCGGCGACCGCGCGCCGATTGCGCGCCGGAGCTTTTCAGGCGGGGTCGGCGCGCTTATATCCGTGTCGCGCACGACGCCCGCGCGGCACGCCTCGCCACATCGGCGGATGACCGAAGCCCGGTCGCACTCGAATACGGACGACAAGTGGGACGATTCAACAACGCCAATTTCGCCGATCGCATCAGCTCCACCTCGGCGGCCAAGAAGGCGCTCGTCGAGAAGCTGAAGACTCGGCCCGCCGACGACGACCCCGAGGTGCTGCGCAAGCAGGCGGAGCGCCAGGCCATCGCCGAGGCGCGGGCCAAGCGCACCGCCGAGAAGGAAGAGGCGCGCCGGCTCCAGCTCGCCCGGGAGGCCGAGGAGAGGGCCGCGCGCGAGGCGGCCCAGGCCGCGGCGGAGGCCGAGCGGCAGGCGCAGCTCGAACAGGAGCGCCAAGCTGCCGAAGCGGCCCGCCTGGAGCGCGCGGCCCGCATCCTGTCCGACGAGGCCGACCGCAAGGCCGCGCGCGACGCGCGCTATGCGGCCCGCAAGGCCCGCGTGAAGGGCTGACGCACCGCGGCCTCGAAGCCGAAATCGTTAAGGCCGCCATCCTATGATCCTCGCCGTCACCCCGGCGAGGTTCGTTGAGTCCATGCCCGTCCCGTCGGCCTCCGGCCCGTCCCGTCCGCGCCCGGATCACGCGGCCGCCCCCGCCCGGATCGACCCCTGGGCGGCGCGAGCCGCTTTCTCGGATCCATGGGCAGGCCGCAGCGCCCCCGCGGGCCCCGACGTGGCGGTGCTGATCACCGAATGCGACGACATCGCGGCCGCGGTGCGGGGCTATCGCACGATGCTGCCGCGGGCGCAGGTGTTCCTCTACGGCCATGGCCTGTCCCCCGACGCCGTGGCGGCGGCGGAGTCGGCCGGCGCGGTGGCGCGCTCCGTGCCGCCCTCGCACCGCGGAGCGCTGCTCCGGCGCATGTTCGCGGAGGTCGAGGCCGACGTCTACGTCCTGGCCCACAGGGTGGACGGCGCCGACGTCTGCGTGGTCCCCCTCATGGTCGCGGAGGTTGACGGGGCCGAGAAGGACCTCGTCACGGCATCCTGCCCGTCGGGCCGCCCAGCCCGGGACCGGGGCGACCGCCTGCTGGCCGGCACGGTCGACTTCCTGTTCGGGCGGGGCGGCGATGCCCTGGGCTCGGACTTCAAGGCCTGTTCGCGGCGGTTCGCCCTATCCTACCGGAGCGACGAGCAGCTCGCCTCCGCCCTCGACCTCACGCTCCACGCGCTGCGGCGGCCCATGCC
>CAXTFP010000406.1:0-3698 GCA_964243135.1 uncultured Lichenihabitans sp. | reverse complement strand
GGGGCCTCGCGCCGCACGGTGCCCTAATCCTTGGCGGCCGGCTCGGCGGTGGCACCCGGCACAGCGACGCCCGCGGGCGACTCCGACTTGGCGGCTTCCGCGCGCTCGGCTTCGGCCCGCTCGGCCTTCAGCTTGGCCCGTTCCTCGGCCTTCGCGGCCTTGGCCTTCTCCCTTTCCCGGCGTTCGAAATCGTAATTCGGTTTACGGGCCATGCTGACGGCTCCACATTCGGCGGCGGATGATGGGCATTCTGCTGACATGGGCGCCCGCGGGAGGCAAGGCATGATCGGTGACGGAGGACCGGCCGCGAAGGCTTCGGGACGCGAGGTTCGGCGGTGATCGCCCTCGGGGAGGTTCCCACCCTGGCGACGCCGCGGCTGTCCTTGCGCAGGCCCGTCCTCGGCGACGCGGAGTCCATCGCCGGACAGGCGAACGACCGGGAGGTGGCGACATGGATGAGCCGCCTCCCCCACCCCTACGGGACGGCCGACGCGGTCCATTTCGTCGAGCACATCGCGTCCCGGGAAGCGGATTGGGTGATCGCGAAGCGCGACGGCGGCGAACTGCTCGGCGTGGTGGGGCTTGCGCCCCACGCGGACCGGGTCGAGTTCGGCTACTGGTTGGGCCGCGAGCACTGGAACCGCGGCATCGCCACCGAGGCCGGACGGGCGGTCCTCTCCTACGCGTTCGGCGCGAGTGCGCTGACGCGAGTCTTGTCCGGCTGCTTCGAGGGAAATGGACGGTCGTCGCGCGTGCTGGAGAAGCTCGGCTTCACGATCACCGGCCGGTCCAGCCGGCCGTGCCTGGCGCGGGAGCAGGACGTGCCGCACGTCGAGATGGCCCTGACCCGCGAGGCCTGGAGCGCGTTGGCGGCGGCCGGCGAAGCCCAGTAGGGCCGCCCCGGCCTCACCTATCCCGGCGGCACGTCCTTCGGCTTGATCACCGGGGTCGTGCCGGTCTGCGGTGCGTCCTTGTTCATGGCGGGGTCGACATCGCCGCTCGGCTTGATGACGCCGTTCGAGTCGCCGAGCTTGTCGGACAGGGTGCCGGATTTGCCGTTGAGGTCCGTGGGGGGCGCGATCTTCTCCGGGATCGTGGCATTGGAGCCGGCGGCGGGCGCCGCGGCCTGCGCCCAGGCGGCGCCCGAGGCGAGGCACAGGAGGGCGGCCGAGGCCGCGATGGTGCGCGTGCGGATCATGGGGATGTCCCTCAGAGGCCGTAGTTGAAACCGTAGAAGCCGAACAGGTTGCGACGATGCTCGGGGTCGCGCCAGGGCTCCTCGCCGAGCGCGAAGCTCGGGGCCGCGTCGAGCCTGTCGCGGTCGAGGTCGACCACGTAGCCGCCCCGCGCGGGATCGTAGGTGAGGGCCGCCCAGGGCAGCGGATAGAACCGCTCGCCGAGGCCCAGGAAACCCCCGAAGGACATCACCGCATAAGCGACGCGGCCCGTCACCTTGTCGACCATGAAGTTGTAGACGCTGCCGATCCGCGCGCCCGAGCGGTCGTAGACTTCCGTGCCCGCGACCTTGTCGGAGGCGATCAGGCGGTCCGTCTCGTCGATCGCGACTGGGGCGGGTTGAGCGTCGGCCGCCGCCGACGCGGATGTGTCGTGCTCCGCCATGTCGTCCTCCCCGCGAGGTTAGGACAACGGGCGCCCGCGCGGGGCGGTTCCCCGGACGGCTCGGCTCCGGCCGCTCCAAAGGTCGAGGCAGGCCGGATCGACGCGGGCGACGATCGCCTCGATCTGGGCGATCTCGTCCCGGCTCCCAACGGCAGGTGGTGAGTCGTGCGGCGGAACGCGCGAGCCGTTCCGGACGTCACGCGAAGTGAGGTCTCAAAAACTCCTCGGCCTTTTGCGGGCTTGAGGGCAGAGCTATGGAGAAGGGAGCAGATATGACGATCACAGATCGATACATCTGTGGTCGACTTACACCCTCGATCCAGCCATGTTCCTTCGCTTCGCACTGGCCGAACAGACGAGTCCCTTGACGCGTGAGGCAAATACGGCTAAGCCGTAGTGAATGGAGGATGGCGTCTTTCAATGGGATGACTTCAAGGCGATTGCGAACATCGCCTCCCATGGCGTCACCTTCGAGGCGGCTTGTCTGGTGTTCAGAGACCCCTTCGCGCTCGACTGGCTCGATGAGAGCGAGAGTTATGGCGAGGACCGATATGTCATCGTCGGCATGGCGGAGCATCGCCTGCTGTATGTCGCCTATACGATGCGAAGAGAGGCGATCCGAATCATCTCGGCGCGTCTGGCAGAACCGTTCGAACGGCGAAGGTATTTCGATGACAACCGAACATGACTGGAGCCGTGCTGACGCGATGACCGAAGCGGACGTCCATGCCGCCGCGCTGGCTGACCCCGACGCGCAGCCTCTGACCCGGGAGCGGCTTGCCGGAATGCGCCGCACCCCGCAGGTGCGCGTGATCCGCCGCGCGCTCGGCCTGTCGCAGGAGGAGTTCGCGACCCGCTTCCATATCCCGATCGGCACCTTGCGGGACTGGGAACAGGGCCGCAAAGACCCCGATGCGGCCGCGCGCGCCTATCTCATCGTCATCGGCCGTAACCCCGGGGCAGTGAGCGAAGCGCTCCATCCTGCACCGTAAAACGATGTCACCAGATACAGTACATCCGGCAGAGTGCACGCGCGGGGACGCAGGATATTCGAACCGGGACATCACAGGATCATAGAGAGTCACTGTTTTCAGGGCTCTGCCCTGAGACCCGCCAAAGGGCTCGCCCTTTGGGATCCCATCGTTGGCGCCGTTCGGCTGGAAATGGCAGGGAGCCCCGTGCGAAGCTGCCCGCGGATCCGCGCCCGGCGCCGGACCAGCCGAGGGCAGAAGCCGCATGATCCGCATCGACCGGGGCCGCGACGTGCTGGGCGTCATCGACGTGCAGCCGACCTTCATGCCGGGCGGCGAGCTGCCGGTGGCCGACGGCGACGCCGTGGTCGAGCCCGTCAACGGGCTCCTGGCCCGGCGCTTCGACCACGCCTTCGCCACCCAGGACTGGCACCCGCCGGGGCACGTCTCCTTCGCGTCCACGCACGGCGCCGCCCCCTTCTCGACCGTGTCCCTCCTCTACGGCGAGCAGACGCTGTGGCCCGACCACGCGATCATCGGCAGCGCCGGGGCCGCGCTGCATCCGGGGCTCCACGCGGACCGGCTGGAGGCGATCTTTCGCAAGGGGTTCCGGTCCGGCATCGACAGCTATTCGGCCTTCCGCGAGAACGACCGCACCACCGCCACCGGCCTCGGGGGCTGGCTGAAGGAGCGCGGCTTCGGGCGGCTGTTCCTGTGCGGCCTCGCCACGGACTTCTGCGTCTTCTGGTCGGCGCAGGACGCGCGGGCACTCGGCTACGAGGTGATGGTGGTCGAGGACGCCTGCCGCGGCATCGGCGCCCCCGCCGGTGAGGGCACGACCCTGGACGCCGCCCGCCGCGCCATGCTCGACGCCGGCGTTCAGCTCATCCGCGCGGCGGACCTCGGCTGAGCGGCCCGGGCGAAGCCCGCGAGCACCGCCTCGGCGGCCGTGACGCCGCTCTCGTGGGCGCCGTGGGCCGTGGTGAAGCGCGCGGGCGAGCAGGCCTCGCCGGCGAAGAACAGGCGGCCGTCGACGGGCTCGGCGAGCCGCGCCCGGGCGCCGGCGGCGCCCGGCACCGCATAGGCATAGGCGCCGCGGATGTGCGG
>CAXTFP010000405.1:0-3719 GCA_964243135.1 uncultured Lichenihabitans sp. | reverse complement strand
TGAAGCCCGAGGCCGAGGATCTGCCTGGCATTCTGGAGAAGATCGCCCACGGCCTGCCCGATCCGGCGCCGACGGCTTCCGCCGAAAGCAAGCCGGCCGAGATTCCGCCCGCCCCGGCGCCTGAGTCCGCCGCGCCCGCGGCCCCAGCGGGGGACGCCGCGCCGAAATAGGCTTGCATCCCGCCCCGTGGGGCGCCATGTCGAGGTATCGCCGCGGTCCGGCCCCTGTGCCAGAGAGGCCGGACCGCGGCGGCCTTTGTGCTGGCGTGGTGCGATCCTATCGGTCCGTCTGCCCCCGATACGGAGCTGAGGCATGAGCGTCGAGACCCTGACCGTCACCGAGGATGAGGACGGCATGCGCCTCGACCGTTGGTTCAAGCGGCGGCTCCCCGAGCTGACGCTGGGCCACCTCAACAAGATCGTCCGCACCGGCCAGGTGCGGGTCGACGGGGCCCGCGCCAAGACCTCGACCCGCGTGGCGCCCGGCCAGACCGTGAGGGTGCCGCCGCTGCGCGCCGGAGAGGACGTGGCGGGTCCGGCCGTGCGGCGGGCGCAGCCCTCCGACGAGGACCGGCGCGCGATCCGGAACATACTGCTGTTCGAGGACCGCGACCTCATGGTGCTGAACAAGCCCTACGGCTTGGCCGTGCAGGGCGGCTCCGGCACCACGCACCACATCGACGGCATGCTGGAGAGCCTGGGGACCGGGGCCGGCGACCGGCCGCTGCTGGTGCACCGGCTCGACCGCGACACGTCGGGCGTGCTGCTGGTGGCGAAGAGTCGCAAGATTGCCTCGGAGCTCGGCGAGGTGTTCCGCTCGCGCCAGGCGCGCAAGCATTATTGGGCGCTGGTCGAGGGCGTGCCGAGGCCCGCGCAGGGGCGCATCTCGCTGTTCCTCGCCAAGGGCGAGGGCATGGGCGGCGAGCGCACCGCGCGGACGAAGGGCGAGGACCGGAGCGCGATGGAGCGCATGCGCGTCGCCAAGCACGGCGACCCGGACGCGCAGCATTCCGTGACGCTCTTCGCCACCGTGGACCGCGTGCTGCCGCGCCTCGCCTGGCTGTCCATGAAGCCCATCACGGGCCGCACCCACCAGCTCCGCGCCCATGCCGAGGCCATCGGCCACCCGATCGTCGGCGACCCGAAATATTTCGTGGCGCCCCCCGGCGGCGCCAAGCACGTCGACCCATCGCGCGCCGTGCCGTCGGAGGTCGAGCGCAAGCTCCACCTCCTGGCGCGCCGCCTCGTGTTGCCGCACCCGCGCGGCGGCACGCTCGACGTGACGGCGCCGTTGCCGCCCCATATGCAGGCCACGTGGGACCTGTTCGGCTTCGACGTGAAGCAATACGATCCGATCGAGAACGCCCCCGAGGATTAGCACGATGGCGGAACAGCGCGGACCGGCGATCACCCTCGGGCGGGAGCCGCCGCCGCCTCGGCCGAAGCGCTTCTACGAGCGGGCGTCGGCCGGCGAGCGCGACGGCGGCTTCGCGCTCCTGCTCGACGGCCGCTCCGCCAAGACCCCGGCGAAGCGCGACCTCCTGCTGCCGTCACGGCCCGCGGCGGAGGCGCTGGCGGCGGAGTGGGATGCCCAGCGCGAGATCCTCGAGCCCGCCGCCATGCCGCTCACCCGGCTCTGCAACACCGCCATCGACGGCGTGGCGATCCAGATGCCGGCCGTGGCCGACGAGGTGAAGACTTATCTCACCTCCGACCTGCTCGCCTATCGCGCCGCCGATCCCCCGCCGCTCGTGGACGCCCAGGCCCGAGGCTGGGATCCCGTGCTCGACTGGGCACGGGACGCCTTCGGCGCGCGCTTCATCCTGGCCGAGGGCGTCACCTTCGTGGCCCAGCCGCCCGCGACGCTGGCCGCGATGGGGGGTGTCGTGGATGCCGTCGTCGGCCAGGGTCCGGCGGCACCCTTCCGCCTCGCGGCCCTCCACGTGATGACCACGCTGACGGGCTCGGCGCTGCTCGCCCTCGCGGTGCTGCACGGGCGGCTCACGTCGGACGCGGCCTGGGCCGCGGCCCACGTCGACGAGCTGTTCCAGGAATCGCGTTGGGGCAGGGACGCCGAAGCGCTGGAGCGCCGGGATAGGCGCTTCGTCGAGATGAAGGCCGCCGCGACCCTCGGGCTGCTGGTGGGGTAGGGGCCGGCGACGCCGTCCCGCACCGTCGGGCGGGTCGGGCATCGGGGAACACTGGCGTGCGGAGCGCCGCAGGAGGGCGCGCCCGAGATCAGGGGCGGCGCGTCACGTCACAATTCGAGCGAGGTCGCGTCGCTGTCGGCCGAGAAGGGCCGGGCGAACTCCACCGCCGCGCCGCCGTGGAAGCCGCGCACCACCTGGGCGGCCGTCCGCCCCAGCGTCACGGCCGTGCCGACCGGGAGCTGGATATCGGCCGTGAAGGCCGCGCCCGAGATCGACACGTCGATCAGGCGCACGGGGCATTCCCGGCCGCCCGGCAGTGTCAACGTCGCGCGGGGGTGGCGTGGCGCCACCCGCTCGTGCCGCCTGTCCTCGGGCATGCCGAGCGCGTGGCGGTTGCCGAGCCAGGTGAGCTGGTCGGCCAGCTTCTCGCGTTTCGTCAGCGGCACGTTGAGCGCCATCGCGAAGCCGCCGTCGATGTGGCGGGCCACCGTGCCCTCGACGCGGCCGATCTGGTCGATGTAGCAGATCACTCGCTCCTTCACGGAGCCCCGCACCGGGGCGATCAGGGCGACGCCGCCGGGCGACATGTCGACGGTCTGGCAGGGGAACTCCTGCCGGTTCGCCAGCATGTAGCGGCCCAGCACGGCCACCCGCACACGCTGATGGCGGCGTCTTTCGAGGGCCTGCGGCTCCTGTCTGATCAGCGTCGATGGGATCACAGGATGCGCGCCTCGAAGGGTTCGGGACCGTTCTGCCCGACGACATCGTAGGGCCGCACCCGTTAAAGGGGCCTGAACTTGAAGCTCACGACGGACGGCAGCGAGGTCAGGCCAGCAACCGTCCCGACGCATCGATGCCGCGCCCGCCCTCGTAGACCCTGAAGGGCCCGACCCGCGTGACGACCGGAGGTAGAACGCTCGCCCGTTCCTGCGCAGCGCTCGATGCCAGGCCCGTCGATGCCGCGCGGTCTCGGGACGGGCTCCCCAGCATGGAGCGGAACGACGCGAGCCGCAGCGGCTCCGCGGGGCGCAGGCCCATCCAGCTCGGGTTCGCGGCGGGGGCGAGCGAGCCGAGCAGGCGGGCATGGGTCTTGCCGTGATGCCGGAGCGGCAGCAGCAGGAGTTCGAGGGCGATCGGCTCGTAGCCGGGCGGCCCGCCCCAGGTCCCCGCCACGGCGGCAGTACGGTCGTCGAGCACGATGTCCAGCAGGGCCTCGGCGCTCCCGGCGTCCTGCGAACTCCAGATCGAGGAGAATCCGCTGCCTTTGAGGTCGCGTCCGAACAGGGCGTTGACGCGAGTGCCGCAGAGACGGAACGAGACGTCGCGCCGGCCGGACAGCGGGGTGCCGGAGACGCCCAGGACGAACGTGTAGGCGAGGACATGCCGTATCGCCGCGGGCTCGATCTCGCTCCGCTCGGGCGCCGTCCGCCCGGCACGCAGCGCGTCCCAATAGCTGTGGAGATCGCGGTTAATGAGATGTTTCATTTCGATCCCCGGCGCTCGGACCGGAGCGGCGGTGTCGCGTTTCGGCGCGACCACGCGTCGTCTGAGGCGCGGGTACCCTCCGGGC
>CAXTFP010000404.1:0-3719 GCA_964243135.1 uncultured Lichenihabitans sp. | reverse complement strand
ATCAGAGAAGATAGGAAAAACGAAGGAGGAGAGGAAAAAGGGAGCAGAGGAGGCCGCAGATGCCACAGGAAGGTGAGCGAATCAGAGAGGGAGGAAACAGGACGGCGGCTCGCTTCAGCCCCCGACGCGGCCGAAGTCGGCGACGCCCAACATGGTCCGACGGAGGGCCGCCAACAGCCGGAGGCGGTTGAGCCTGAGGGCCGGATCATCCGCGTTGACCGTTACCCGCTCGAAGAAGCCGTCCACCGGCCCACGCAACCCCGCCAGCGCCCGCATAGCGCCCTCGAAATCCTCCGCCGCCACATACTCCCCGACCTCGGCTTCGGCCCGCGACAGGGCAGCCGCGAGGGCGTGCTCCTCGCGCAGGTCGAGCAGTGCTGGATCATGGATGGCCTCGAAGGCCCCTGCCCCGTCGCGCTTCTCCTCCGCTCGCAGGATGTTGGTCGCACGGCGATGACCGGCGAGGAGGTTGCGCCCGTCCTCCGTGTCGAGGAACGACCCGAGGGCCTCGACACGGCGCACGATGAGCACGAGGTCGTCCTGGCCCGGCAGGGCGAAGACCGCGTCGATGAGGTCGTGGCGGGCACCCTTGTCGCGGAGGTAGACCTTCAGCCGGTCGGCGAAGAAGCCCATCAGGTCGAGGGCGAGACGATGCGCGATCTCGGCCGCATCGAGCCAGCGCCGGTCGAGCTCGGGCGCGAGGTCCGTCGCGATCGCGATAGTGGCGTTGAGGGCCGCATCGCGGATGTAGCGCGACAGGAGTTCCCGCGCCTGGGCGATGTGTCGGTCCTCCTCGGTGAAGTGCCGCGTGACGAAGACGAGCCCGTGCAGCGTCAGCTCGTGCCGCATCCGCAGCCGCAGCCCGTTCTCGATCACGATGCGGATCACGCCCAGCGCCGCCCGACGCAGCGCGAAGGGATCCTTCGAGCCCGTGGGCTTCTCGTCGATGGCCCAGAAGCCGGCCAGCGCGTCGAGCTTGTCGGCCAGCGCCACGGCCACCGACACGGGGTCGGTCGGCACGCGATCGGAGGGTCCTTGCGGCCGGTAGTGGTCCTCCAGCGCCGCGGCGACTGCCGGAGCTTCCCCCTGAGCGACAGCGTAATAGCGGCCCATCAGCCCTTGAAGCTCGGGGAACTCGCCGACCATCTCGGACACGAGGTCGGCCTTGGCGAGAAGGGCCGCCCGTTCGGCCCTCGCCACGTCGGCGCCGACCTGGGAGGCGAGTTCGCGCGCGAGCGCCACGACGCGCTTCACCCGCTCGCCCTGGGTGCCGAGCTTCTCTTGATACACGATGCTGTCGAGCTTCGGCACGCGGGACTCCAGGCCGACGCCGAGGTCCGACTCCCAGAAGAAGCGCGCGTCGCTGAGCCGGGCCCGCACCACGCGCTCGTTGCCCGCCACGATGACCGAGCCGCCGTCCGTGGCCAAGATATTGGCCACGAGCATGAAGCTGTCCGCCAGGGCGCCATCCGCACGGCGCGTGACGAAGCATTTCTGGTTGGCGCGGATCGTGGCGCGGATGACCTCGGGCGGGATGGCCAGGAAGGCCGGGTCGAACCGGCCCATCATCACCACCGGCCACTCGACCAAGCCCGACACCTCCGCCAGCAGGGCCTCGTCCTCCACCACCTCCAGCCCGCTCGCGAAGGCGAGGTCGCGGGCGTCGTGGCGGATGATGTCGGCGCGGCGCGCGGCATCGAGCACCACGCGGGCCGCCTCCAGCGAGGGGGCGTAATCGTCGAAGCGCTTCACCCGGATCGGTCCGGGCGCCATGAAGCGGTGGCCGCGGGTCTCGTCGCCGGACGCCACGCCATCGACCGCGAAGCGCACGACCTCCGTCTCCTCGGTCTCGGCCCCGAAGGTGCACAGGATGGACTGGAGCGGCCGCACCCAGCGCAGGGTGTCGGGGGACGACGAGCCCCTGCCCCAGCGCATGCTCTTCGGCCAGGGAAAGGTGCGGATCAGCCCCGGCATGAGGGCCGCGATCACGGCGGGCGTGGGCTGGCCGTGCTTCTCGATGACGGCCGCGTAGAAGCTGCCTTTCTTGGGATCCTCGATCACCTTGGCCTGGTCGATCGACGACAGGCCGGCGCCCTTGAGGAAACCCTGGAGCGCGCCTTCGGGCGCGCCGACGCGCGGGCCGCGGCGCTCCTCGCGCGTGTCGGGCTGGTGAGGGGGAAGGCCGGCGATGTGGAGGGCGAGGCGGCGCGGGGTCGCGAAGGCCTGCGCGCCCTCGTAGAGCAGGCCCGCCCCCACCAGCGCATCGGTGACTAGCCGCTTCAGGTCGGCCGCGGCCTGGGCCTGCATGCGGGCCGGGATCTCTTCGGAGAACAGTTCGAGGAGGAGGTCGGGCATGGGGATCTTTGAAAACCGCGGCTGGACTTCAGACGCGCTGGATGGGGCCGGGGTAGCGCGGGATGGTGGTGTCGGCGGTGACGAGGGTGATGCCCTCGACCGTGGCCTGCGCGATCAGCAAGCGGTCGAAAGGATCCCTGTGGATCGGCGGCAGCGACACGGTCGCCAGAACATGTTGTGCCGTCACATCGAGCTCGGAATAGCCGTTGTCGAGCAGGGCCCGACGGAGGACCCGTGGGTCGAATTGAAACTCTGGCCGGCCGAGGGCGAACTTGATCGCTATCTCCCACAGCGATGCGACGCTGAAGACCACGTCGTTGTCGGCGTCGCCCATCAAGGTCAACGCTGCGTCGGACAGCTTCGACGACCCGTCAGCCAGCCACACCAGGAGATGGGTGTCGGGAAGCAGCCTCACTGCTTCGGGCCGTGGAACATCTCCTCGATCTCCTCTCGGCCGAACGCCTTGATATCGTCGGGGATCGCGTAGACGCCCTTCAGGAAACCGATGCGACTCTTCGGCCCGTCAGTCGCCCCGCCGAGCGGGACAACCTTGACCAACGGCTTGCCGGCCTTGGCGATGACGAAGGGCTCGCCATTCGCCGCCCTGTCCACGAGATCTGAAAGGTGGGCCTTCACCTCGCGGATGTCGAACTTCTCCATGTCCCTCTCCCGCGGACCTGTTACGGTGTCGATGAACCCACGTGTCGCGGAGGAGCACCTCCGCCCTCGGTCTGAAGCCACGCGGCCCCGCAAGCCTTCGCCAGCTCGCGCACGCGCAGGATATAGCTCTGCCGCTCGGTGACCGAGATCACCCCGCGGGCGTCGAGCAGGTTGAACAGGTGCGAAGCCTTGATAGTCTGGTCGTAGGCCGGCAGGGCGAGCCGGTGTCGGCCGCCGGCCTCGTCCGGCGCACCCTTCTCCAGCAGCGCGCGGGCCTCGCCCTCAGCGTCCTTGAAGTGCTGGAACAGCAGCGCCGTGTCGGCAAATTCGAAGTTGAAGCGCGAATATTCCTGCTCGGCCTGGAGGAACACGTCGCCGTAGGAGATGCGCGCGTCGCCGTCGAGGCCGTTGAAGCTGAGCTCCATGATCGACTCGACATTCTGCAGGTAGCAGGCGAGGCGCTCCAGCCCGTAGGTCAGCTCTCCCGACACGGGCGAGCACTCCACGCCCGCGACCTGCTGGAAATAGGTGAACTGCGACACCTCCATCCCGTCGCACCAGCATTCCCAGCCGAGGCCCCAGGCGCCGAGCGTGGGGCTCTCCCAGTCGTCCTCGACGAAGCGGATGTCGTGTAGCGCGAGGTCAATGCCGATGGCCGCGAGCGAGCGGAGGTACAGGTCCTGGAGGTCGGGCGGCGACGGCTT
>CAXTFP010000403.1:449-3721 GCA_964243135.1 uncultured Lichenihabitans sp. | reverse complement strand
GGGCGGAGCAGCCAGTCCGGGAGGGACGGCGCCTCCGGTCCCGCGGCACCCGGCACCGGCGCCGCGGCCTCGCCGGCGGGGGCGGGGTCCTCCATCCGCATCACGGTCTCGGCCGGGTCCCAGAGGGCCGGCGCGGGCCGGAGCGGCAGACCGGCGGCCTCGACCATGGCGTACCAGGAGCCCTCGCCGGGCCCCTTCTCGCCGCAGAAGCCCGCGATGACGAGGCGCTCCTCGGCGCGGGTCATCGCCACGTAGAGCAGGCGGTTGTGCTCCTCGACGGCGCGCTCGCGGGCCAGGGTCCGCGCCGCCGCCACGCGGCAGGCGTCCGTCTCGGTGCGGGGCGACCAGGCGATGAGGCCGCTCTCGGCCGCGCCGGGGTGGTCCTCCAGCCCGAACAGGGCGGGATCGTGCCGCCCGCTCGGCACGGCGCAGGTGTCGGGCAGGAAGACGATCTTGCTTTCCAGCCCCTTGGCGGCGTGCACCGTCATCACCCGCACGGCGTCGCCCGCCGACTCCATGTCGCGCTTGACCTGGAGGTCCGTGCCGTCGAGCCGCGCCAGGAAGGCCATCAGCGAGGGGGCGCCGTCGCGCTCGTGCGCCAGCGTCAGGGCCAGGAACTCGTCGATGGCGTCGCCCGCCTCGGGGCCGAGCCGCCCCAGCAGGTTGCGTCGGCCGCCGTCGGCGCCGAGCAGCCGCGTGTAGAAGGCGAAGGGCGTCAGCCAGGCCGACAGGCTGCGCCAGTTCTCGATCCGGGCGTGGGCGACCCGGTGGCGCGGCTCCGGCGAGGCGCCGAGCGCCGCGACCAGCGTGCCCCGGCGCTCGGGGGCCAGGGCGATGAGGTCGTCGTCGTCGAGGCCGACCAGCGGCGACTTCAGCACGCAGGCGAGGGTGAAGTCGTCGGCCGGGCTCAGCGCCGCGCGGCCGGCCGCGACGAGGTCCATCACGGCGATGTGCCCCGTCAGCGCGAGGCGGTCGGCGCCCGCCACCGGCACGCCGCGCTCCTTGCAGGCGCGGATCATGGCCTCGAAGAAGCTGTTGCGCGAGCGCACCAGGATCATCACGTCGCCGGGCCGCACCGGGCGGCGCCCGCGGCCCTCCGCCACGGTCTCGCCCGACCCCGGCGCGCAGAGCCGGTGGATCGCGTCGGCGATGCGCCGCGCCACCACCACCGGCGGGTCGCCGGGCTCGATCACGTCGACCGGCAGCTTCCAGTCGCCCGGCTCGGGCAGGGGCACGGCCGTGACGGCGGGCCACAGCTCGACCCGGCCGGGGACGCGTTTCAGCGGCTGGTGCGGCTGCGGGCCGGCGGGGTCGTGGGTGAGGCCGCGGCCGTTCGGCCCGTGCGCGAAGACCCGGTCCACGGCGTCGAGCACCGCCGGAGCCGAGCGGAACGACAGGATCAGGTCGACGCCCTCGAAGCGCTTCTCCGCACCCTTCGCGCGCCGCTCGAAGTGCCGGTGCATCTCGTCGAACATGTCGGGCCGCGCGCCCTGGAACGAGTAGATGGACTGTTTCTCGTCCCCCACCGCGAAGAAGGTTCGGTTCCCCTCGCTCCGCCCCGCGCCCGAGAAGAAGTCGTCGCTCACCGCCCGCAGGATCTCCCACTGCTCGGGCGAGGTGTCCTGCGCCTCGTCGACCAGGATGTGATCGATGCCGCGGTCGAGCTTGTACAGCACCCAGGCGGAGCTCGACGTCCTGAGAAGGTTGCGGGTGCGCTCGACGAGGTCCTCGAAGTCGAGCAGGCCGCGGCGGCGCTTGGCGGTGTCGTAGTGGTCGAGGATGGCGCCCGCGACCGTCATCAGCGCGGCCGTGCGCTCCGCCGTCTCGGCCGCCTTGCGCCGGGCCACGAGGTCGGCCAGGCGCGCGCCCTCGGCGTCGAGCGCGTCGCAGAGCGCGGTCTCGCGCTTGCGCAGCGCCGCCGGCAGGTAGGTGGCCGCGCGGGGCTCGCGCTTGGCCGTGAGGAACACGTCGAGGTAGGGCTCGGCCTGCCGGCCCTCGGGGGCGTCGAAGGCCGCCATCAGGCGGTTGCCGGTCTTGCCCGGCCCGCCCCCGTCGGCCCCGATGGCCCGCGCGGTCGCGGCCCAGTCGGACCAGGGCAGGCCGCCCTCCACCATCTCGGCCTCGACCCGCGCGGCGGTCTCGTCCGGGCCCAGGCCGAGCGAGCCCCGCAGCGCGCGCAGCAGCCCGTCGAAGTCGCGGGCGTCCCGCACGGCGTCGCGCACGAGATGGCGGTGGCCGAGCGCCTCGCCGATGAGGTCCTGGAAGGTCGAGGCCGACACCTGGCCGGTCAGGGTCGCCAGCCCCCGGCCCAGCGAGGTCGACGGGGCCCGCAGCGCCTCGGCCAGCACGGCCTCGCGGGCGCGCAGCAGCAGGTCGGCGGCGCGCAGGTCGTCCAGCACCTCGAAGCGGGCCGGCACGTTGCTTTCGAAGGGAAACAGGTGGAGCAGGCGCTCGCAGAAGGCGTGGATGGTCTGGATCTTGAGGCCGCCCGGCGTTTCCACCGTGCGGGCGAAGAGCCGCCGCGCCTCGTCGAGCGGGGCGGCGCCCGCCGCGAGGCTCGGCACCGGTGCGCCGGTGTCCGCGATGGCGGCGCGCAGGGCGTCGTCGTCGAGGCGCGTCCAGCGGGCGAGGTCGCGGAACACCCGCATCGCCATGTTGGCGGCCGCCGCCTTGGTGAAGGTGAGGCACAGGATGCGCGACGGCGCCACCCCCGCCAGCAGCAGCCGCAGCACACGCTGGGCGAGGACGTGCGTCTTGCCCGATCCCGCATTGGCCGACACCCAGGCGGAGGTGCCGGGATGGGAGGCGCGATGCTGGCGCGCGACCGTGTCGGTGGGGATGCGAGACGCTTCGTCGGGGATGGAATTCGGGGCGGTGCTCACCGGCCCGCCCCGTGCTGAGACGGACGTCCAAACTGCCGCTCATCCCCGCGGATGCGGGGATCCAGCGCAAGGCGTCGGCCGAAGGCCGCCGGTACTCCGCGACCGCCGTTGAAGCGGAGAGCGCCTCCGGCAGTGACGGCCTTCGGCCGGCACTCTGCGCTGGATCCCCGCCTGCGCGGGGATGAGCGGAAGGGGTGGGGTGAGCCGGGCAGTTCGGTCCCCTGCGATGGGACGGCCTTCGACCGACACTCTGCGCTGCTCACCGGCCCGCCCCGTGCTGAGACGGACGTCCAAACCGCCGCTCATTCCCGCGGATGCGGGGACCCAGCGCAACACGTCGGCCGAAGGCCGCCGGTACTCCGCGACCGCCGTTGAAGCGGAGAGCGCCTC
>CAXTFP010000403.1:0-349 GCA_964243135.1 uncultured Lichenihabitans sp. | reverse complement strand
CGGCAGTGACGGCCTTCGGCCGGCATCTTGCGCTGGATCCCCGCCTGCGCGGGGATGAGCGGAGGGGGTGGGGTAGGTCGCGAGATTCCGTCCCTTGCGGCATGGCTCAGGGTTCCAGTTCGAGGGCCAGATCGCGCCACTGCGGGTTGGCGGCCTCGATCAGGTCGAGCTTCCAGGCGCGGTTCCACTTCTTCAACGCTCGCTCCCGCGCGAAGGCGGCTTCGCGGGTCTCGTGGGGCTCGCTCCAGACCAGCGTCTTGATGCCATGCTGCTTGGTGAAGCCCTGCCGCGCGCCGACCTGATGCTCCCACACGCGCCGGTTCAGGTCATCCGTCATGCCGATGTAGAG
>CAXTFP010000402.1:0-3723 GCA_964243135.1 uncultured Lichenihabitans sp. | reverse complement strand
CCGACATGAACACGCATTCGGCGTGCCGCCCCGCGAAGGCGCGGCCGGCCGGCGAGGTGCCGGCCTGATAGAGCACCGGCGTGCGCTGGGGCGAGGGCTCGCTGAGGTGGATCGCGTCGAGGCTGAAGTGCGGCCCGTCGTGCCGCACGCGCCGGACGCCGTCCGGCCGGGTGAACACGCCCGCCTCGGCATTCGCCACCACGGCATCGTCGGCCCAGGAGCCTTCCCACAGCTTGTACACCACCGCCATGTAGTCCTCGGCGACGGCGTAGCGGGCGTCGTGCCCGCGCTGGCCCGCCTGCCCCGCCCCGCGCGCGGCGCTGTCGAGGTAGCCCGTGACGACGTTCCAGCCGATGCGGCCCTCCGTCAGGTGGTCGAGCGTCGACATGCGGCGGGCGAAGGGGAACGGCGGCTCGTAGGACAGGGTCACGGTCACGCCGAAGCCGAGGTGCTGCGTGGCGGCCGCCATGGCGGGGACGAGCAGCAGCGGATCGTTGACCGGCACCTGGGCCGCATGGGCGAGCGCCGCGTCCGGGCTGCCGCCGAACACGTCGTAAACGCCCAGCACGTCGGCCAGGAACAGCCCGTCGAACAGCCCGCGCTCCAGCGTCCGGGCCAGCGCGATCCAGGGCTTCAGGGTGTTGTAGCCGCGCGAGCGGTCGCGCGGATGCCGCCACAGCCCCGGAGACTGGTGGGCCACGCAGTTCATCTCGAAGGCGTTGAGGCGGATCTCCCGGGCCATGGACCGGGTCGTCACTCGGCCGCCGACAGCAGCGACGCCGACCGGAGGCGGGCGGGATCGCGGTAGACGGCGCCGCAATGGTGAGCCGGGAGTCGGGGGCCGGCGCCGAACAGCTTCTCGCGCAAGGTGCCGCCCGCATAGTCGGTCTTGTAGATCCCGCGCCGCTGCAGCTCCGGCACGAGGTGGTCGGCGACGTCGCTGAACGTCTCGTGCGTCACCGCATAGGCGAGGTTGAAGCCGTCCACGTCCGTGTCCTCGACCCAGTCCTCGATGAGGTCGGCCACCGTCTGGGGCCCGCCGACGAAGAGCGGCCCGAGCCCGCCGATGCCGATCCAGTCGGCGAGTTCGCCCACCGTCCACACCTTCGAGGAGTCGTCGGCCGAGAAGGCGTCGACCGAGGACTGCACGGCCTTGGTCTGGATGTGGCGGAGCGGCTCGTCGATGCCGTACTGGCCGAAATCGACCCCGAGCCAGCCCGAGGCGAGCGCCAGGGCGCCGTCGCGGTCGATATAGGTCTTGTAGTCCCGCCACTTGGCCTGCGCCGCGGCGTCCGTCGCGTCGACGATCACGGTCTGCAGGTTGAAGACCTGCACGGCGCGCGGGTCGCGCCCCGCCTCGGCCACCGCCCGGCGGATGCCCGCGACCTGCTTCTTCAGCACCGCTTTCGTGGGGCAGGCCACGAACACGCATTCGGCGTGCCGGCCGGCGAAGCGCTGCCCCCGGCTCGATGCGCCGGCCTGGTAGAGCACCGGCGTGCGCTGCGGCGAGGGCTCGCACAGATGGATGCCCGGCACGGTGAAGTGGCGGCCGCGGTGGTCGATCGGGTGGACCTTGGCAGGGTCGGTAAAGATGCGCCGCTCGCGGTCGCGCAGCACCGCACCCTCCTCCCAGGAGCCTTCCCACAGCTTGTAGACGACCTCCATATACTCGTCGGCGACGTCGTAGCGATCCTCGCGGGCGAGCTGTTCCGACTGCCCGATGTTCTTGGCGCCGCTGTCGAGGTATGACGTGACGATATTCCAGCCGGCCCGCCCCTTCGTGAGGTGGTCGAGCGTCGAGAGGCGCCGGGCGAAGGTGTAGGGGTGTTCAAACGACACCGAGGCCGTCAGCCCGAAGCCGAGGTGCTCCGTCACCAGCGCCATGGCGGGCACGAGCTGCAGGGGATCGTTGACCGGCACCTGCGTGCCGTGCCGCAGCGCGGCGTCCAGATTGCCGCGATAGACGTCGTAGACGCCGAGCACGTCGGCGATGAACAGCCCGTCGAACCTGCCGCGCTCCAGGATGCGGGCCAGCTCCGTCCAATATTCGAGGTCCTTATAGTCGGCCGACCTGTCACGCGGGTGCGCCCAGAGCCCGGGCGACTGATGGCCGACGCAGTTCATGTCGAAGGCGTTGAGCCGGATCGTCCGTGTCATGCGGCCCGCCTCAGATCGCGCCGTGGCGCGGCGGCCTGACGCCGTTCAGCCAATAGTCGCCGATGAACTTGTATTTCCAGCGCAGGGGATCGTGCACCGTGTGGGTGCGGGCGTTGCGCCAATGGCGATCGAGGCCGTGCTCCGCGAGGGTCGCGCTGGTGCCGCAGAGTTCGATCATCTTGGACGACAGGAACAGGGCCGATTCCGTGGTCGCGACCTTGGCCTCGGCGACGGCGATCGAGGCCGCCGCCACCGTGTCCTCGTCGGGCTCGGCCGTCGCGGCGTCGACGAAGCGGGCCGCGCGGTCGAGCATGGCCCCCGAGGCGTCGGCACGGATCTTCATCTCGCCCGCCATGGCGATGACGTAGGGGTCAAGGCTCGCCCGGTCGACGCCGCTGTCGCGGGTGGGGCGGCTCACGGTCCGCACGAAGCGCACGGTGTCGGCCAGGGCCGCCTCGGCGATCCCCTGCTCCACGGCGGCGTGTATGATCTGCGCGAAGGGCCCCATCGGGGTCGGCTGCTCGAACAGGGCCGCGAAATCGAACACGCAGAAGGGGTGGACCGGGACGCCGTCCAGGATCGTCGTGCCGGAGCCCGTCGTCCTCTGGCCGAACCCCGTCCAGTCGTCCACCACCGTGATGCCGGGCGCGTCGCGCGGCACGAAGGCGAGCGCGGTGCGCTCCCGCTCGTCGATGGCCACGACCGCGATCCAGTGGGCGAAGACCACGCCGGTCGAGTAGAACTTGCGGCCGTCGAGCCGGTAGGCCTCGCCCGCGCGAGACAGGCGGGTGGCGAAGTCATGCGCCGTCCGCGTGCCCTTCTCGGACAGGGCGTTGAAGAAACGCTCGCCGGCCAGGGCGCGCCCGTAGAAGAACCGCTTCTGCTCCTCCGAGCCCTGCAGTCGCAGCGCCTCGAGCATGAAGAAGTGGTTCTGGGGGATCTGGCCGATCGAGCCGTCGGCGGCGCTGAGCAGCGCGATGACGCGGGCGACCGTGCCGGCGCCCACCCCCGCGCCGCCGTGGGCTTTGGGAACGGTGATGGCCAGGAGGCCGGTATCCGACAGCCGTTCGATCTCGTCGGCGGGCAGGCGTCGCTCGCGGTCGCGCTCGGCCGCTCCCCGCGCCAGCTCGGCCGCGACCTCCGCCGCGACCGCCAGCGCCTCCGCGTCGTCGCGGATGATGCGGGCCTTCCGCGCGCGCGCGGGCGGGGCGTGAAAGGCGAGGTCGTCCTCGCGGCGGGACAAGACGGCGGTCATGTCGCGATCCTTTGACTCGTAGGGCAAGACGGGCGGCGGCGGCCGTCAACTCCAGGCGTGGCGCGGCGGGGCGACGTCGTTCAGCAGGTGGTTGCCGATGTGGAAGTACTTCCACCGCACCGGGTCGTGCAGCGTGTGGGTGCGGGCGTTGCGCCAATGGCGGTCGAGGTTGTAGCGCCCGAGCGTCGAGCGGGTGCCGCCAAGCTCATGCAGCTTGTTGGCGGCCAGGAGGGCGATCTCGGTCGTCAGCACCTTGGCTTCGGCGACGGCCACGGTGGCGACATCGAGTTCGGCGTCGGACGGATCATGCT
>CAXTFP010000401.1:0-3752 GCA_964243135.1 uncultured Lichenihabitans sp. | reverse complement strand
TGCGCCAGCGCGCCGAACGCGCCGTGCGTCGAGGTATGGCTGTCGCCGCAGACGATCGTCGTGCCGGGCAGGGTGAAGCCCTGCTCCGGGCCGATGATGTGGACGATGCCCTGGCGGGCGTCGAGCTCGTCGAAATATTCGATGCCGAAGTCGCGCGCGTTCTCGGCCAGGGTCTCGACCTGGAGGCGGGACTCGGGCTCGACGATGCCGCCGCGGCGGTCGGTGGTCTGGATGTTGTGGTCCACCACGGCCAGCGTGCGGCCGGGCGAACGCACCTTGCGGCCCGCGACCCTCAGGCCTTCGAAGGCCTGCGGGCTCGTCACCTCGTGGACGAGGTGGCGGTCGATGTAGAGCAGGCAGGTGCCGTCGGGCTGGCGGTCGACGACGTGGTCGTCCCAGATCTTGTCGTAGAGGGTGCGGGGTTTCCGCGGCGCGTCGTCAACCATGGTCCATCCCCCATGACCCCCGCCGGGGGCGGGCGGCCGGGCGGACCGGCCTCGGATCTGCCCCGCCGGTCGCCGTCGTGATATAGGTGCGGGCTTTACGAGGCGGAAGCCGCCTTGGCGGGCTTCGCCTTGGCCTTGGCGGAGGTGTCGATGCGCTCGGCGATGCGGGCCGACTTGCCGCGGCGGTCGCGCAGGTAATAGAGCTTGGCGCGCCGAACCTTGCCGCGACGGACGACCTTGATGGAGTCGATGTTGGGCGAGAACACCGGGAACACGCGCTCCACACCCTCGCCGTAGGAGATCTTGCGGACCGTGAAGGACTCCTGGAGCCCGCCGCCGTCGCGCGCGATGACCACGCCCTCGTAGGCCTGGACGCGGCTGCGCTCGCCCTCCTTGACCTTGACGTTGACCACGACGGTGTCGCCGGGCTGGAACTCGGGGATGGTCTTGCCGGCGGACAGGCGCTGCGCCTCCTCCGCGTCCAGCATCGCGATGATGTCCATGACGTGATCCTTCACCGGAAGCAGCCATGGCGGCTGCAGCGTCTCGGCGCGCTGTTGTGAGTTGAGGGAGCGGCATACAACGGCGCGGCGGCCGTGTCACCCCGTCGGGCGCGGCTTCCGCTCGACCGGAGGCGGGCCGGATCCGTCCCGGCCCGGACTCACTATTCTGATCGGATCGCGACGCGCCGTTCGAAGCCGATGACGCGCAGGCCGGGCCGCAGATCGTCCCGCCGGGTGCCACGCTCGGGAAACTCACTCAGACTTCGGCATGCTTTCTCGATGCGGTCGACGGAGGCACTGGCCCGGGTCGGGCCGGACCTTTCATGGATATGGTCGTACAGGTCGAGCAGGTCGATCTGAGCCCTCTTCCGAAACCGGACCTCAACGGCCATGCCCGTCGGCTCTCACCCGCTCGGCATGGTGCGCCCGCAGGCGGGCGAAGACCTCATCGGCCGTTAGGCTCGGCGTGGTGTTGTCAAAAGCGTCATCGATCTGAAGCCGGAGTTCGGCGCGGCGACTCTCCAGGTCGCGTTCACGGTTCTGCAGCAGTCGGAGACCTTCCCGGATGACCTCGGTCGGACTCCGAAATCGCTCTCGAGCGATCTGCTCCTGCACGAAGCCGTCGAGCTGTGGTCCAAGTTCAACGTCGGGCACAGTCGCCATCCTTCACAGCTCGGATCATCACCGTCATGCGAGACCATCCCAAGACGGGTGAGCGTCGCGGGGGCGTCGGGTGCCTGTCCAGTCACGCCGGCATGATGGATGGATCTTGGCAGCGGTTCAACCGCGAAGCTGCCTCGCGCTCCTGAGGCCCGCCCTGGAGAGCGTTGCCCCACAGCACCGCCTCGGCCACCTCGATGAGTGCCGCTCCTGATCTCGTCGAGACATAGACGTGATCGTCACAGCGATCTATCTTTAGGTTCTAGAGACAGGGGATTGGTCATGGCTGGTCGAACCGTCGCGGCGCATCTCAACGAGGGTGTGGCGGCACGCTTGAGTGCAGTGTCGTCGGGCGAGAATCGTTCCCCCTCCCAGGTCATTGCCGTCGCCTTGAGGACGTTCCTGGAGGCTTCCCCGGGCGCGAGGCAGGCCGCCTATGCCGTCGACGGCACCGCTTCGGAGGACGAGAGGCGTTTCGTGGCCAGCCTGACTGATCGCGCCATGTTGAAGGCCTATGAACGGGTTCTCGATGCCCGGAACCTGAAGCCGATCCTCAACGGCACCAACACGGGGCTGGCATCGGAAGAGGAGATCGAGGCCGAAGCCGTGCGCGAATGCCGGACGTGATGCCGGAGCGGGTCATCCGGCTCGCCCTGGACATCAACGTCCTCTACGCGGATCTATGCGGGATGCGGAACCGGGTGAGGTCGACCGCCTGTTCGGATCTGGTCGGGTGGGTGCGGGACGGTTGGTGCCCGGCCGGGCCGGTCCAACTCATCACGTCGGTCCCGATTATCGAGAACTGGGCCGACGTGCTCCGGAGGAAGCTCGGCTACGACCCCGACGAGGCGGCCGCCAGGGCCTGGCTGCTGGAGCACTATGCCCTGGAGGGTCCGGTGGGCACGCCGCCCTCCATCGTCGTCGGGTCGGGCCACGTGCCCTTCAGATCCGAAGCCGACATAATAGCGTCTCTGGAAAGGCACGCCGCGCCCGGGAACAGGGACAAGCTCCTCGACGAACTGTCGGACGACCGCCACGTCCTGTTGTCGGCCCTGGCCGGCCGTGCCGACATCCTCGCGACGGCCGATCTCGCCGATTTCGCCGCGGGCCCCGTGATCCGGTTCGCGCGGGACGATGTGGTCGTCTACCCGATGGCCGGGCATTCGCTCGTCATCGCCCAGCCCCGCTTCCTCGCCCGCTGGCTGAGGCTCGGCACGGTTCCGGATGCGGCGTTCATCAGGGACAACGAGGCCGAGTTCACCTCGCGCGACGACCGACCCGCCTGGATGGACTGAGCCGGTCGAGACTGTCTGCGCAGCGGTTCAACCGCGAAGCTCCCTCGCGCCCCGCAGACCCGCCACGAAGGGCAGGGCCAGGGCGCAAAGGGCCGCCATGGCCCAGAAGGCCCGCAGGCCGAAGCCGGCGTAAAGGTAGCCGGAGCCGTAGGTCAGCACCGCCGAGGCGATGCCGAGCGCGAGGTTGCCGTAGATCGACTGCGCCGTGGCGGACAGCCGGTCCGGCACGGCCGTGCCGATGACCCGCATGGCCGCGAGGTGGAGCAGCGCGAAGGTGAAGCCGTGCAGCCCCTGCACGGCCGCGAGCGCGGGGAGCGCGCTCGTCGTCCCCATCACGCCCCAGCGCAGCACGCCGGCGCCGGCCGACAGCGCGGCCGCCCCGGCGGGGCCGAAGCGGTCGATCAGCGGGGGGCCGATGACGAAGAACACCAGCACCTCGGCCAGGACCGACTCCGACCACAGCAGGCTCACGGCCGTCCCGCCGTAGCCGGCGTCCCGCCAAGTGATGACCGCGAAGGCGTCGTTGAGGGCATGGCTGCCGATCACCAGCGACACGACGACGAGCAGCGTGCGATAGGCCGGGATGGCCAGCAGGGCCGGGAAGGCGCCGGAGGTGCCCGCGCCGTCGCGCGCCGTCGCGGCCGGCGCCGCGACTCCCGCCGTGCAGCCCGCCATGACCAGGAACAGGGCCGAGCTCGCCACGATGATGCAGGCGAGACCGAAGCGGTCGACGAGCTGGCCCGACAGCAGCGTGCCGCCCACGAAGGCCGCCGAGCCCGCGCCCCGCACCCAGCCGTAGCGGAAGCCGCCCGCCGCCCGGGCCGGCGCCCCGGCGGGCGCGGCTGCAT
>CAXTFP010000400.1:0-3770 GCA_964243135.1 uncultured Lichenihabitans sp. | reverse complement strand
ACCGCGATCAGCGCCCGGACCAGGGCCACGCCGGCCACGAAGCCGAGCTGCGGGGCGAGCTGCGGCGCGCAGGGGTCGACGAGCAGCAGCGTGGCATGGTGGTTGCCGAGGGGCGAGGACCAGGACCGGCCGACCCGGCCGCGCCCCGCCGTCTGCCGGTCGGCGACGATCCAGAGGCGCCCCGGGTCTCCGGCGCGCGCCAGCGCCAGGGCCTCCTCGTTCGTCGAGCCGAGGCTCGCGTGGTGGTGCAGCCTGTAGCCGAGGGATCGCGCGCTCTGATGCAGCACGTCTCAGTTCAGGTACAGGGAATGGGCCGCCGCCGTCGCGGCCTCGACGACCGGGGCCGGATACACCCAGAACAGCAGCATGGCGAGGCCCGCGATCGCCAGCACCACCCGCACCGCACCGCCCGGCCGGTCGAAGGCCTCGGCCGAGGGGTCGAAATACATCATCTTGACGATGCGCAGGTAGTAGAAGGCCGCCACGACGCTCGCCAGCACGCCGATGACGGCGAGCCAGTAAAGGTTGGCCTGGATGGCGGCCTGGAACACGTAGAACTTGGCGAAGAAGCCCGCGAGCGGCGGCACGCCGGCCAGCGAGAACATGATCATGGCGAGGAAGAACGCCATGGCCGGGTTGGTCTGGCCGAGGCCGGCGAGGTCCGCCACGGTCTCGACCGCCTTGCCCTGGCGCTGCATGGACAGCATGGCCGCGAAGGTGCCGAGCGTCATGACGAGGTAGGCCGCCATGTAGATCAGCACGCCGTAGACGCCGGCCTCGGTGCCGGCCGCGAGGCCGGTGAGCGCGAAGCCCATGTTGCCGATGGCCGAATAGGCCATCAGGCGCTTGAAGTTCGTCTGCCCGATCGCCGCGAAGGAGCCGAGCAGCATGGAAGCGATCGAGATGAAGATGATGATCTGCTGCCACTGCACCTGGATGCCGGGGAAGGCCGTGATGATGACTCGCACCGTGATGGCGACGGCTGCCATCTTCGGCGCCGTGGCGAAGAAGGCCGTGACGGGCGTGGGCGCGCCCTCGTAGACGTCCGGCGTCCACATGTGGAACGGCACGGTCGACATCTTGAAGGCGAGGCCGGCCGACAGGAACACGAGGCCGAAGACGACGCCGATGGCCTGATGGCCCTGGAGCGCCGCCGCGATGCCGACGAAGGACACGGTGCCGGCGAAGCCGTAAATCAGCGAGCAGCCGTAGAGCAGCAGGCCCGACGACAGGGCGCCGAGCACGAAGTACTTGAGCCCCGCCTCGGAAGCGCGGACGTCGTCGCGGTGGAAGGCCGCGATGACGTAGAGTGCCAAGCTCATCAGCTCGAAGCCGAGGTAGAGGCCGATGAGGTTGCCGGCCGAGATCAGCACCATCATGCCCAGGGTGGACAGCAGGATCAGGATCGGGAACTCGAACTTGTGGATGCCCTCCCGGCGCAGGAACGGCAGCGCCATGACGAGCGTCACGAGGGAGCCGATGAGGGCCAGGGCCTGCATGAAGCGGCCGAAATTGTCCTCGATCACCGTGCCGTCGAAGCCGAGACGGCTGTCGCCCTTGTGGGCGAAGCAGACCGCCAGGAGGGCGAAGCCGATCACCCCCACGGCGAGCTCGGTGACGAGGTCCGCCGACTTCTCGCCCCGGAAGGCCCCGAGCGTCAGTAGCAGGAGCGCGCCCAGGCCGAGGATGACCTCGGGGAGGAGGTGCGCGAAGGAATAGCCGGCGGGCATCGGGGAAATCCTAAGGGGCCAGGGCTGCTGGCGCAGCGTTCGCGGCCACCGCATGGGGGGCCGCGGCCGTGAGGGTCTTCATCATGCCGTCGACGGTGGCCTGGGAGGCGTCGAGGATCGGCTGCGGGTGGACGCCATAATAGAGCGTCAGCAGCAGGAGCGGCGCCAGGATGGCGACCTCGCGCGGCGACAGGTCGAGGATGGAGCGCAGGGACGCCTTCTCCAGCTTGCCGAACACCACGCGCCGGTAAAGGTAGAGCGCGTAGGCGGCCGACAGGATGGTGCCGACCGTGGCGAAGAACGCCACCCAGGTGTTGACCTGAAAGGCTCCCAGCATGGTCAGGAACTCGCCGACGAAGCCCGAGGTGCCGGGCAGGCCGATGTTGGCCATGGTGAAGAACAGCATCACCACGGCGTATTTCGGCATGCGCTCGACGAGGCCGCCATAGGCCGCGATCTCGCGGGTGTGGAGCCGGTCGTAGACCACGCCGACGCAGAGGAAGAGCGCCCCCGACACGAGGCCGTGCGAGATCATGAGGAAAATCGCGCCCTGGATACCCTGCACCGTGAGGGTGAAGAGCCCCATCGTCACGAAGCCCATGTGGGCGATGGACGAATAAGCGATCAGCTTCTTCATGTCCTGCTGAACGAGCGCCACCAGCGACGTGTAGATGATGGCGATGACCGACAGGGCGAAGACCAGCGGCGCGAAGTAGTGGGACGCTTCCGGGAACATGGGGAGCGAGAAGCGGATGAAGCCGTAGCCCCCGAGCTTCAGCAGGATGCCAGCCAGCACGACGGAACCCGCCGTCGGCGCCTCGACGTGGGCGTCCGGCAGCCAGGTGTGCACGGGCCACATCGGCATCTTCACCGCGAAGGAAGCGAAGAAGGCCAGCCATAGCCAGTACTGCATGGACACCGGGAAAGTGGTGTGCAGCAGCACCGTGATGTCGGTCGTGCCGGCGACGCCGTACATCTTCATGATGGCCAGCAGCATCAGCAGCGAGCCGAGCAGCGTGTAGAGGAAGAACTTCATCGACGCGTAGATGCGGCGCTGGCCGCCCCAGATGCCGATGATGAGGAACATCGGGATCAGGCTGCCCTCGAAGAACAGGTAGAACAGCACGATGTCGAGCGCGGAGAAGATCCCGACCAGGGCCGCTTCCAGCACGAGGAAGCAGATCATGAACTCCTTGACCCGCGTGTGGATCGCTTCCCAGGCGGACGCGATGCAGAAGGGCATCAGGAAGGTCGTGAGCAGGATGAAGGGCATCGAGGCCCCATCCACCCCGAGCTTGTAGCCGAGACCGCCGCCGAGCCAGGCGCGGCTCTCGATGAGCTGGAACGCCGAGGTGCCACTGTCGAAGCGGCTCCAGGCGACGAGCGACAGGAGGAACGTGACGGTGCTGGCGATGAGGGCCGCCCAGCGCGCGTTGCGCAGCGTGGCCTCGTCCTCCCCCTGGAGGAACAGGATGAAGACGACGCCGACGAGCGGCAGGGCGATCAGCCCCGTCAGGATGCCGAAGCCGAACATCAGCGCACGCCCCCGACCAGATACCAGGTGATGAAGCCCGCGACGCCGAGCATCATGGCGAAGGCGTAGTGGTAGACGAAGCCCGTCTGGATCTTCACCACGCGGTCCGTGGTGTCGCGCACCGCCCGGGCGATGCCGTCCCGCCCGAAGCGGTCGATGATCATGCCGTCGCCGCCCTTCCAGAACACCCGGCCGAGGCCGAAGGCCGTGCGGACGAAGAGCAGGTCGTAGAGCTCGTCGATGTACCACTTGTTGAGCAGGAACTTGTAGAGCGGGCGATTGGCCGTGGCCCAGCGCTCCGCCGTGCCCGGCCGCATGATGTAGACGTAGTAGGCGACCGCGAGGCCGACCAGGAACATCAGGCTCGGCAGCAGCGAGATCGCCCAGGGCGTTCGTTCCATGTCCTCGAAGATGTGGTTCGCGGCCCCGTAGACGAGCGACTCGCCCCAGAAGAACTCGCGGCCCTCGCCGACGAAGACGTGGTGGAACAGGATGCCGGCGAAGAG
>CAXTFP010000399.1:0-3782 GCA_964243135.1 uncultured Lichenihabitans sp. | reverse complement strand
GAGCGCGACAGCAGCGCCTGGAGCGGCAGCGTCACCAGCGCCGTGGCACCGAGCAGCAGCGCCAGCGCGAGGAGGCCCGCGGCGCGCCGGCGCGCGAAGCCCCAGGCCGGGCGGTTCAGCCGGCGCTCCAGCGCGGCCAGTCCCACCCCCATCCAGGTGACGGGGTGGCCGATGGCGCGGAAGAGCGGGGCCGGGTACCCGACCACGGCTTCGAGCGCGAGGGCGAGGCCGCAGAGCGGGACCGTGGCGGACAACGACATCGAGGCACTCTGCGGCGGGCGACCGGGCCTCACGTAGCACGGCCGGACCCACGCGCGGGGACGCGCGCGTCTCCGTAGTCGTCCCCGTGACAAGGCCTGGTATCTGCCGGCCGTCGCCCCGGCGGCGGGCGGTTCGCCGGCAGATCCTCGATGTCAGAATGCGACCTGCACCTTCATGGCGCGGCGGCGGTCCGAAGCCAGCTCGAAAGCCGCCACGGCGTCGCTCGCGTCGAAGCGGGCCGACAGCATGGGGGCGAGGTCGACCCGTCCGGCATCGATCAGCGCCACCGCCTGGGCGAACTCGTCGTGGAAGCGGAATGAGCCCACGATCGAGAGCTCCTTCGAGACGACGATGTTCTGCGGCAGGCTGACGTCGCCGCCGAGGCCGAGTTGCACGACGGTGCCGCGGGGCTCCAACACGTCGAGCCCCGCCCGGAGCGCGCGCTCGTTGCCGGAGCATTCGAACATGACCCCGAACTGCCCCTTCTCGGCCGCGTCGGGGGCCAGCACCCCGGGCTCGGCGGCGGTGTTGACGGCCCGGTCGGCCCCCAGCCGGAGCGCGATGGCGAGCGGCTCGTCCACCACGTCCGTCACCACGATCTCGGCGGCGCCGGCATGGCGGGCCGCGACCGCCACCAGGGCGCCGATCGGCCCGCAGCCGGTGATCAGCACGCGCCGGCCCGGCAGCGGCCCCGCGCGGGACACGGCGTGGAGCGCGACCGCCAGGGGCTCCGCCAGGGCGAGTTCCGAGGTCGAGGCGGTCCTCGCGGCCACGCATTGCACCGCGTCGCAGACGAGGCGCTCCCGGAAGCCGCCCTGGATGTGGGGCATCGGCATGGCGCTGCCGTAGAAGCGCATGTCGAGGCACTGGTTCGGCAGACCGCGCAGGCAAAAGCGGCAGTGGCGGCACGGTCGGCTCGGGTTGACGGCGACGCGGTCGCCGGCCGCCAGGCCCCCGACGCCGGTGCCGACCTCCGCCACCACGCCGGCGATCTCGTGGCCGAGCACCATCGGCTCGCGGAGCCGGATCGCGCCGAAGCCGCCGTGGTTGTAATAGTGCAGGTCCGAGCCGCAGATCCCGCCCGCCTCGATGCGGACGGCGACCTCGCCGGGCCCCACGGGCTCGGCGGCCCGCTCCTCGACGCGCAGGTCCTTGGCGGCATGGATGACGATCGCGCGCATGGTCGGTTTACCTCAGATGACGGGCGCTGGGAGGCGGCGTCCCGCGACACGGGCTTCGAGGTCGTCGCGCACGAGCTGCCCCATGGCGTGCCGCGCTCCCACCTTGCCGCCGCCGTGGTGGGGCCGCGGCACGACGTTGTCCAGCGCCGGGAAGCGCGAGTCGATCGCGGGTTCGCCGCAGAACACGTCGAGGCCAGCACCCGCGATCTCGGAGTTGTTGAGCGACGCATCGACGGAGGAGTCCGGCCAGGTCGACCGCATTCGACGGCCTGCGAAGGGTGTAGGCCTGCTCCATCGGCCCGATATCCACGCGGGTCCCGCCCCTCCTCCACCCCGGTCTTCTGGTTATCGGCAACACAGGTGAGGCCGAGCGGAGGTGGCCGAGGCACGGGAGCGCGACCGAACGTGGGGGACGTCCATCGGGGGGCCGCCTTGACGCCGGTCAAGGTATCGATGACATGGCGCCAGTTCGGGAGGATACCGTGACATTGTTCGACCTCAAAGGTCGGCTCGCCCTGGTGACGGGGTCGAGCAAGGGCATCGGTCTGGCGCTCGCCCGGGCCCTCGCGGACGCCGGAGCCGAGATCGTGCTGAACGCGCGCGACGCCGACCGGCTCGAGGCCAGCCGCGCCGCGCTCGCCGTCGAAGGTCATGTCGTCCACGCGGTCGCCTTCGACGTGACCGATCCCAAGGCCGTGGAGGACGGCGTCGACGGCATCGAGCGCGACATCGGCCCTCTCGCCATCCTGATCAACAATGCGGGCGTGCAGCACCGCGCGCCGCTGCAGGACTTCCCGCACGACGCGTGGCGCCGGCTGATCGCCACCAACCTCGACAGCGTGTTCTTCGTCGGCCAGGCGGTCGCGCGCCACATGATCGGACGCGGGCGCGGCAAGATCATCAATGTCGGCTCGGTGCAGAGCGAACTGGCCCGCCCCGGGATCGCGCCCTACACCGCCACGAAGGGCGCCGTGAAGATGCTCACCAAGGGCATGGCGACCGATTGGGGACGGCACGGCCTGCAGTGCAACGGGATCGGGCCGGGCTACTTCCGCACGGAGCTCAACCAGGCGCTCGTCGACGACCCGGCCTTCTCGGCCTGGCTCGCCAACCGCACGCCCATGGGGCGATGGGGCGAAGTGGAGGAACTGGCGGGAGCCGCCGTGTTCCTGGCCTCGGACGCGTCGAGCTTCGTCAACGGACACATCCTCTACGTCGACGGCGGCATCACCTCCAGCCTTTGAGGCTGCCGCGCCGCGGCCTCCGCCATCATAGGCCTCGACTCCGCCGCGATCGCGCGGGCCGCCGTGTTCGGCCCCGACGGCGTCGCGGCAGGCCGGACGGGATTGACGAGCCGATCGGTGTTATCGATAGCAGCCAGGAGCGAGAGCGGCTGAAGCCGCCCGGCGGGAGGATGCGACATGGTGGACGGCCTTCTCAGGTTCGACGACATCGCCAAGACCTTCGGCGCGACGCGGGCGTTGAAGGGCGTGTCGCTCGACGTGCGCCGGGGCGAGGTCGTGGCTCTGCTGGGCGAGAACGGCGCCGGCAAGTCCACCCTCATCAAGGTGCTGGGCGGCCTCTTCAAGCCCGACCGCGGCCAGGTGCTGATCGACGGCGTCCCCTACCGCCATCAGGTGCGCGGCGGAGGCCGCTCGCCCGTGGCCTTCATCCACCAGGACCTCGGCCTCGTCGAATGGATGACGGTGGCGGAGAACATCGGCCTGGCCGGCGGCTTCGCGTCCAAGGGGCGGCGGCGCTTCGGCATCGACTGGCGCGGCATGGACGACCAGGCGCGCGACGCCCTGGGCCTCGTCGGCTGCGACTTCGACCCCGACACGCGGGTGGCGAGCCTCAGCCGCACCGAGAAGTCGCTCGTCGCCATCGCCCGCGCCCTGATGGTCGACTGCGACTACCTCGTGCTCGACGAGCCGACCGCGAGCCTGCCCGCCGACGAGGTCGAACGGCTGTTCGCCGCCGTGCGGCGCCTGAAGGCGCGCGGCGTCGGCATGATCTACGTGTCGCACCGGCTCGACGAGATCTTCCGCATCGCCGACCGCGTCGTCGTCATGCGGGACGGCAGCAAGGTCGGCGAGACGGCGGTGGCCGACACCGACCCGGCCGAACTCGTCGGCCTCATCGTCGGCCGGTCGAATCTCGAGCTGTTCCGCAAAGCCGCGCTGAAGCCCGGCCCGGTCCGCGCCTCCGTGGCCGGCCTCGCCACGCCCGCGGCCGGCCCCGTGTCGTTCGACGTCCGGGAAGGCGAATTGCTCGGCCTCGTGGGGCTGCGCGGCGCCGGGCAGGAGGAGGTCGGCCGCGCCCTGTTCGGCGCCGTGCCGC
>CAXTFP010000398.1:0-3788 GCA_964243135.1 uncultured Lichenihabitans sp. | reverse complement strand
TCGCCGAGCCTTGCGGATCGATCCTCGCCGGGTACGGCGACGCCCCGTCGAAAGTTTCACGGCATTCCATACCGCGCCGGCACGTCTGCGTGAAGACCGGCCGAGGCCGCGGCGGCGCGGCGTTGACGCCGCCTGGCACCGCCGCCATCTTCCTCGCGAAGGGCCGCGCCGGCCGAAGGATTCCGCGGGCTTCGGCCCGGCCGGTCGCCGATCTCGAGGAGGAAACCCCATGTCGCTCGCTTCGCTCCGCCCGCAGGCCGAGGACGCGGCGCCGCAGGAGGCGGCCCCGGCCGTCCGGCAGGGCCGCGGCCGCATCTACGAATCCATCACCGATACGATCGGCCACACGCCGCTGGTGCGGCTGAAGCGCCTCGCCGCCGAGAAGGGCTGCCGGGCGAACCTCCTGGCCAAGCTCGAGTTCTTCAACCCTATGTCGAGCGTCAAGGACCGCATCGGCGTCAACATGATCGACAGCCTGGAGGCGTCGGGCCGGATCGTCCCGGGGCGCAGCACGCTGGTCGAGCCCACCTCGGGCAACACCGGGATCGCGCTGGCCTTCGTGGCGGCGGCGCGCGGCTACAGGCTGGTGCTGGTGATGCCGGAGTCGATGTCGGTCGAGCGGCGCAAGATGCTGCTGCTGCTCGGCGCCGAACTCGTGCTGACCCCGGCCGCGCAGGGCATGAAGGGAGCCATCGCCAGGGCGGTCGAGATCGTCGACACGACGCCGGGCGCCGTCATGCCCCAGCAGTTCGACAACGCCGCCAATCCGGAGATCCACCGCCGCACCACCGCCGAGGAGATCTGGACCGACACGGAGGGCGGGATCGACGCCTTCGTGGCAGGCGTCGGCACGGGCGGCACCATCACGGGCGTGGCGCAGGTGCTCAAGCCCCGGCGGCCGGGGCTGCGGATCGTCGCGGTCGAGCCGGAAGACTCGCCGGTCCTGTCGGGCGGACAGCCCGGCCCCCACAAGCTCCAGGGCATCGGCGCCGGCTTCGTGCCGGGCGTGCTCGGGCGCAATCTCATCGACGAGGTCGTGACGGTGGGCAACCAGGCGTCCTTCGACATGGCGCGCCTCGTGGCCCGGCTCGAAGGCATCCCGATCGGCATCTCTTCGGGCAGCGCGGTGGCGGCGGCCCTGGAGGTCGGCTCGCGCCCCGAGATGGAGGGCAAGACGGTCGTGGTGATCATCCCGTCCTTCGCCGAGCGCTACCTGTCGACGGCGCTGTTCGACGGGCTGTGAGCCCGCCGACTCCGCAGAAGGCGAGCATGAACGGGGGCTTGGCTTCCTCACGGGGCGTCCCCCGACGGTGACGAATAGACCGCCTCAAGCCATGCGGTGGCCGGGGGAGCCGCCCTTCTCCCCAGCGGGGAGAAGGAATCCAGCGTCGGCGATGCGGCGCGTCAGCCGGCGTCCGCCATCACGCCGGGGACCGCACCGCCCCGCGCCGAGGCGCCCCAGCGGGCCAGCAGCGCCTTGGCGGTGCTCAGCGCCTGCCCCACCACCTGGTCCATGTTGTAGTAGCGATAGGTCGCGAGGCGGCCGACGAAGCTGACGTCGTGGCGCGCCCGCGCCAGGGCCTCGTACTGCTTGAACAGCGCTTGGTTCTCGGGCCGCGGGATCGGATAATAGGGGTCGCCCTCGGCGCGCGGATATTCGTAGGTCAGCGAGGTTCGCGGGTGCTGCTGCCCCGTCAGGTGCTTGTATTCCGTGACGCGCGTGTAGGGCACGGCCTCGTCGGGCTCGTTGACGGTGCCGACCGCCTGGAACCGCTCCCGATCCAGCGTGACGTGCTTGAAGTGCAGGCTCCGGTAGGGGAGCTTGCCGAAGCGGTGGTCGAAGTATTCGTCGATGGCGCCGGTGAAGACCACGTGGTCGAACACCCCCTCGCGCATCACGTCGCGGTATTCCGTGCCGGTCTCGACCTCGATCCCCGGGTGATCGAGCATGCGTTCGAACATGCGCGTGTAGCCGTCGCGCGGCATGGCCTGGAACGTGTCGGTGAAGTAGCGGTCGTCCGTGTCGGTGCGGGCCGGCACGCGGGCCGCCACCGACTTGTCGAGCTCGGACGGGTCCATGCCCCACTGCTTGCGGGTGTAGCCGCGGAAGAAGGTCTCGTAGAGGTCGCGCCCCACGCTCCCCACCACGACGTCCTCCGAGGTCCGCACCGGCGCGACGGGCTCGGCCACGGAGGCGAGGTAGGCCGCGGCTTCGGCGTCGGTCGACAGCCCGAGCCCGTAGAGGGCGTTCAGGGTCGTGCGGTTGATGGGCATCGGCACCTCCAGCCCGCGGACGCGGGCGAGGACGCGGTGCTCGTAGGCGCGCCACGCGGTGAAGCGCGACAGGTAGTCGAAGACCGCCGCCGAATTGGTGTGGAAGATGTGCGGGCCGTAGCGGTGGATCAGTAGGCCGGCGGCGTCGTGAAGGTCGTGGGCGTTGCCCGCGACGTGGGGGCGCCGGTCGATCACCAGCACGCGGCGGCCGCCCTGGGAGGCGAGCTGCTCGGCCATGACCGAGCCCGCGAAGCCGGCCCCCACCACCAGCACGTCGGCCGCCCGGGCGCGCCCGGCCAGCGCCGGCATGGCGATGCCGGCCCCTGGGATCGCGCCGGGAGGGCGGCGGGTGCCGCGCCGCGCCGCCGCGGCGTCGACGATCCGCGCCATGGCCTCGAAGGTGGACTGCCAGGATACCTCCGACAGGAGGGCCTCGACGGGGGCCGCGAAGCGGGACGGCTCGGCGGCGAGCGCCAGGGCGTCGTCGCAGGCCGCGGCGAAGCGTTCGGCGCCGTCGGCGATCAGCACGGCCGGCAGCGCGCCGTAGTGGCGCACCACGTCGGGCACGGGGGTCGACACCACCACGCGCCCGCCCGCCAGATATTCCAGCGTCTTGGTGGGCGAGATGAAGCGGGTCGCCGCGTTGGTGGCGAAGGGCATCAGCGCCGCATCCCAGCCGCCGAGGTAGCCCGGCAGCTCGTCGTAGGACTTCGGCCCGAGCCAGTGGATGTTGGCCCGCCGCGGCAGGTCGTCGGGGTCGATCTTGGCCAGCGGGCCGACCATGACGATCTGCCGGTCGGGCCGGGCATCGGCCAGGGCCGCGATCAGGTCGAGGTCGATGCGCTCGTCGATCACCCCGTAGAAGCCGAGCCGCGGGCGCGGGATGGCGCGCTGGTCGGCCGGGTCCTCCCGGCCCGCGCGGGCGCCCGCGAAATGGGCCGCATCGACGCTGGACGGGAAGGGATGGATGTCGGCGTGGAGGTGGCGCTTGGCCTCGTAGATCGCGTGGCCGCCGGTGAAGACGGCGTCGGCCCGGGCGATCAGTTCGGCTTCGAGCCGCGGCAGCTCGGGGGGCGCGAAGCGGAAGCCCGACAGCTCGTCCATGCAGTCGTACACCACCGTGGCGCCCGCCACGTGGGACGCGACGGGAAACATCATCGGCGTGTAGAACCACAGCACGGGGTGGGCCGCGCCGGCCTCGGCCAGCAGCCCATCGAGCATGCGCCGCGAGGCCGCGTCGCGCTCCGCCTGCGACAGGCGCCAGGACATGTGCGGGGTCGCCACCACCACGCCGCTGCGCTCGCAGGTGCGGCGCACGAGGTAGGGCGCGCCCTCGTCCATCCAGGCCGGCTCCTCGAACACCACCACGGGCCCGCGCGCGGCGAAGCGCGTCATCAAGTGATGCGGGCGCTGGAACACGAAGTCCCACCGCAGGTGGCTGAGGCAGACGAGCAGATCACTCCTGCGATCCGATGGAACATCCTGATGAAGCGTGACGCGGGGATCGGAGGGGG
>CAXTFP010000397.1:0-3800 GCA_964243135.1 uncultured Lichenihabitans sp. | reverse complement strand
AGCGCTGCGCGGCGTAGCCCGGCGCCACCATCGGGTAGTCGGCCGGCAGGCCCCATTTCGCCCGGTAGTCCGCCGGCGTCATGCCGAGGCCGGCGAGGTAGCGCTTCATCGACTTCAGCTTGCGGCCGTCCTCGAGGCTGATGATGAACTCCTCCGTGATCGACTTCTTGATCGGCACGGCGGGCTTCAACGGTTCGGCGGCGGGTTCGGCCGCGGGAGCCGATCCGAGGCCGGCCAGGGACTGGTGGACCGAGCGGATCAGTTGCGGCAGTTCTGCGATGGGGACGGAGTTCCGGCTCACATAGGCGGATACGAGCTCGGTCGTCAGTTCGGCCTGCGATCTCAGGTCTTCGGTTGCTTCGGTCATCTCTCGATCACATCTCCGCGCGGAGAGGCGGCGCGCCGCTCCTTCTTGAGCTATGGGGCGCGTCATAGGAGATTTCAATGTCGATGGGAGATCATGACTGTGCAAGAGTGAAAAGAGCGAGGCTGAATTGCCGGATCACGCCGCTTCACTCGGCTTCATCCTGGCAACACCGCACAAAAGTTACTTTTTGTGCGATGGCTCGCGTCCCGCGACTGGCCGATATCGACAGTTGCGATCCGTCGTCTCCCGAACGGCTCGGGCGAAGTCACAGCGCGGCCCGCACCCGGTCGATGTCGATGCGGCCGAGGCCGTCGGCGTCGGGGGCGAGGGACCGGACGACCGTGTGGCGGATGCCGCAGGCCGCCAGGACCATGGCGATGCTGCGCCACGCCCGGGGATGGGGCCAGAGTTCGACGACGTGGACGCGGTCGGGCGCGAGGAGCGCGTTCAGCAGGCCCGCGCCGTGGATGCCGATGATCGTCCCGGCCCGGGACAGCAACTCCACCGTCTCGGCCGGGGACAGCTCGCCCAGGAGCGAGAAGCGAAAGCCCTCGTCCCGCAACAGCCCTTCGAACGCCGTCAGGTTCGCGAACTTGCGCCCGTCCTCCACCTTCGAGTCGCCGCGCGAGATGTAGACCCTGTCGTCCCCCGCCCCCTCCGGGACGAGCCCGCGTAGGCGGTCGCGCAGGTGGCGGAAGGCGTCGACCGACACCAGCCCTTCCCAGCCGCGCAGCGCCCGGCTCGACGCGTAGCAACGCCGCGCCTCGACGGCCCGCCCCTGCATGAAGACCGCTTCCGACAGGGGGCAGACCAGCCGCTCGAAGAGGAAGGACTGCATCGGATATTTGAAGCTGCGCGTCAGCAGCGGGATCGGGCGGCGGCCCAGCGTCCGGGATACCGCGTCGTAGGCCAGGAGCTGGGACAGCGTGTCGTGGATGAAATGCCCGAAGTTGACCGCTCCGGTGTTCATGTCGAACAGGAAGTGCGGCGCGTCGCCGTCGAGGCTGAGCGTGCGGACGCCCCTGTCGACCACGCAGGATTCGTCGTCCGGATCGAAGCCGTGGAAGCCCACCCACTCCGGCGTCCAGTTGGTCCACCCGGTCCGGCGCCACTCCGTCGGCGCGTAGCGGAAGTCCTCGGGAAACAGGCGCTCCTCGACCAGCACCGCGCCCCAGGGGGAGATCCAGGCGCCGGAGATGTCGTAGGCGAGGGCCTCGATGTCGCGCACGGGCCCGATGCCGGCGTCGGGCAGTTCGATCGAGGTCCGCGCGGCCCCGCCGAGGGACCAGGACCTCGACGCGAGGTCGCGCGCCGCGAGGCCCAGGTGCACGTGGACCTCGCCGTCGCGCAGCGGGCGGTCCAGCGGCGCCATCCGGGCGCCGAGGTCGAGCAGGGCCAGCCGCTCCAGCCGGGAGGTGCTGGCCTCGGCGCGCTGCCGGACGGCCTCGGCGCCCCCCGGATTGCCAAACCTCGGTGCCATCGCGCGATCCCGCCGCTGCCCGGGCTGTCGGCCCGCGACCCGTCATCGAGGATACGTCCGCCGGTCCGAGATGCGAAGCGTTGCGACGGCGAAGCCCGATTCCGGGGCAGGCCTCGCCCTGCGCCGGGCGCGGCCCTGCCCTGCGCGGCGGGACGGACCGCGAACGAGCTTTCGCCCGGATCCGCGCCTACCGGATCGCCCCGTCACGACCACCCCGGAGATCCCTATGTCGCCCAAGATTCTCACCGCCGCCCTGGTTGCGGCCCTGCTGTCCGCCGCGGCCGGTCCGGCTTCCGCGGTGTCGATCCGGCACACCAACCGCGCCGAGGGCGACCCGGCCGCGGCCTCGCTGCCCACGGGCCACGCCCCGCCCCCGGCCGACACCCGGACGGCGCATGCCTTCGACAAAGCCCACGAGGACGGCGGCGTTCGCTGAGGCCTGGAGCAGATCGCGATCAGGTGGAGTCACCTGATCGCGTGAAGATGCTCGTAAAAACAGAACGCTAGAGCTGAAGCTGCGAGCCAAGGCGAGCGGCAACAGCTCTAGCCTCGCACGGCGGCCCGTCTCCCGCTCGCGGGGGATGCCGCGCCGCCGACACGATCCTGCCCTATGCGCGTGTCCACATCCGGCCCTATGAAGGGGCGGACCGCGCCGCCCTTCGCGCCGCGGACCCTGTCGCGAGGCGAGAAGCCATGGTCGAGTGTTCGCGGAGATCCGTCGTGGCGGGCATCGCGGCCGTCCTGACGCCGTTTGGCCCCTGGGCACCCTCTGGCCTGGGCGCCGCCGCCCTCGCCCAGGGCGCGCCGGAGCGGTTCGACACCGGCGACCTCGTGGCCAAGGGGCACCAGTTCTTCGGCTCCGTGTCGCGCGGCCTCGCCCTCACGATCGAGGAGGCGGCGCGGCGCTTCGGCCAGCCCAACGGTTACATCCTGGGCCAGGAGGCCGGCGGCGCCTTCATCGGCGGCCTGCGCTACGGCGAGGGCCTGATGTACACCCGCAACGCCGGCGACCAGAAGGTCTACTGGGAGGGGCCGTCCTTCGGCTTCGACGCGGGGGCCAACGGCGACCGCACCATGATGCTGGTCTACGGCCTGCCCTCGACCCAGGCGGTGTTCCAGCGCTTCGGCGGGGTGGACGGCTCGGCCTATTTCATCGGCGGCTTCGGCTTCACGGCGCTCACCAACGAGCGGATCGTCGTCGTGCCGATCCGCTCGGGCGTGGGGGCCCGGCTCGGCGTCGCCCTCTCTTATCTCAAGTTCACGCCCCGCCCGACCTGGAACCCGTTCTGATCCGGAGCGGGCGCGACGCGGGCGGGTGACGGCGCGTGATCCTCGACGTCCTGATCTTCACGCTCGGCTTTCTCGTGGCCGGGCTCCTGGCGCTGGCGGCCCTGCCGGCCGTGTGGCGGCGGGCGCTGCGGCTGTCGGGCGAGCGGCTATCGCGGCTGGTGCCCCTGTCGGCCGAGGAGATCGCGGCCGAGCGCGACCACCTGCGCGCCGCCCACGCGGTGGAGCTGCGCCGGAGCGAGCAGCGGCTCGAACGCGCCGAAGCCGAGCGCGCCGCCCTGCGGGTCGAGGCCGGCCGGCGCGAAACCCGCGTCCTCGCGCTCGAAGGCGAGGGTGCCCGCGCCCAGGTGGCGGTGGCGGGCCTCGAAGCGGAGCTCGCCGGGCTGCGGCGCGAGGTGGACGGCCTGCGGGCCGAGATCGGGGCCGAGGCCATCGCGCTCCACGGACTGTCGACGCTGGCCGACAACCGCCTCCTCGCCATCGCGGCCCTCCAGGGGGAGCGCGCCCTGCTCCTGGAGGAGGGCGCGGCGCTCCGGGCCGAGCGCGACGGGCTCGCCCAGGAGGTCGACCGCGGCCGCGGCAGCCTGGCCGGGCTGGAAACGCGGCTCATCGGCGCCGACACGCGCAACGAGGACCTCCGCCGCGAGCTGGAGCAGGCCCGGCGCG
>CAXTFP010000396.1:0-3813 GCA_964243135.1 uncultured Lichenihabitans sp. | reverse complement strand
CGACGAGAACTCGCCCGCCGAGGGCACCACCTCGGGCGTCGTCGGCAAGGCCGAACAGCAGGCCGCGCACGAGACCGGCATGGCCAAGGAGCAGCACGGCCGCGGCCACCGCAAGGCGGAGTGACACCCCCGCGGGGCCGGCATCGCCCGGCTCCGCCCTCGCCTTGACTCCCGTCCGGATCTTGCTAGGCACCCCGTCACGGCGGGTCCGCGGAGCGGGGGAGACGAGATGCTGAGGGTCCCCACGGGAGTCATCGCCGCGAGGCATGCGGCTCGTCGAAGGGCATCGATCGGTGAAGGTTTGGCCGCCAAGCTCCTGATGGCGGCATCGGCGCTGGCCTGCCTCGTCGCCTTGGGCACCCCGCCGGCCCGGGCGCAAGGCGCCGTCAAGGGCAAGTACGGCGACTGGGAGATGCGCTGCGAGACGCCGAACGGCGCCCCCCACGAACAATGCGCCCTGATCCAGCGGATCGAGGACAAGGACCGGCCCAACGTCAACCTCGTGGTGATCGTGCTCCGGACGGCCGACGCCAAGAACCGGCTGCTGCGGGTCGTGGCGCCGCTGGGCGTGCTGCTCCCCTCCGGGCTCGGCCTCAAGATCGACGACGCCAACGTCGGCCGCGCCGGCTTCGTGCGCTGCCTGCCGACCGGCTGCGTGGCCGAAGTGTCGATGAAATACGACCTCATCGACCAGCTCCGGAACGGCACCGCGGCCACCTTCATCATCTTTCAGACGCCCGAGGAGGGTATCGGCATCCCGCTGACCCTCACGGGCTTCAGGGACGGCTTCGACAAGCTGCCCTGCGCGGACGGCACCCTGCCGGTGCTGCGCCCCAAGGGGCCGCAGATCCCCATGTGCGCGGGCGAGGTGGACGAGCCGGACGATGCAGGCCAAGCCGTCAAGAAATGAACGGCTGGATGATCGCCGGCGGGCGCCTCGGCCCGGCATCGGGAGGACGACGGGGATGACACGAATCGCACTGCGCGCCGCGGCCCTGGGGTGGGCCGGGCTGGTCCTGAGCGGATGCGCCGCGACCGAGAAGCTGATCCCCTCGACCTCCGGCGGCTCGGTCTTCGGCAACCTGCTGGCCTTCCACACCTCCGATCCCGGCCCCGTCCCGGCCGCGGCCACCGTCCGGGACGAGGCACTGCAATGCCCGATCGTCGAGGTTCTGGACGGCACCTCCTCCTACCGGACCTACGCGGGGACCGAGCAGACCAACGGCAACGTGCGCTACCAGTTCTCGATGGGCGAGGTGGCGCGCGACTGCACGCGGAGCGGCCACGACATCCTGCTCAAGGTCGGGGTCGAGGGCCGGGTGCTGCTGGGTCCCGCCGGGGCGCCGGGCTCCTTCACGGTGCCGGTCCGCATCGCGGTGCGCCACGACGGGGACGGCAAGGCCGCGGCGGCGAAGTTCTACCAGGTGCCGGCCACGATCGGGGCGGGCGAGAGCGCCACCACGTTCCAGCTCGTGTCCGACCCCATCGCGGTGCCCTTCATCACGGCCCACGCCGACGACGACTACACGATCCTGGTCGGCTTCGACGCTTCCGGCAAGCCGCCCGCCGCCGCGGAAGCCCGGCGCGGCCGGCGCGGCGGCGCGCGCGCCAAGGAGGCGGCCGCCGAGGCCAAGTGAGCGGCCCCACCCCCGCGTGACTGGTGAAAGGCCCGTCCGCCCGCTCGTGCCCGCGGCGGACGGGCGCGCGTAGGACGCACCCCGCGTCCGTGAACCCGCGCCTCAGGCCCGGTGTTGCCCCGCATCAGGACGGCGTGGGGGCGTGCGATGGCGTGGACACAGAAGGCGCTGAGCCGCCGCGGGCTCGCGGGCCTCCTCGGCGCGGGGGCCGCCTACTTCGGCTGCGCCTGCGGCCGGACCGCGGCCGGGCAGCCGGCGGAGAGCGGCGCCGCCGTGCCGGGCGCACCGATCTCCGGGAAGAGCCGCATGCTCGGCATGGGTGCGGACCTGCTGCAGAACCGCGCGCCGGTCGACGACATCAACATGTACCTGAACGGGTTCCACTTCTACGCCGACGACATGGGGCGGCAGATCGAGGCGCACCACTACTGCACCCACGTCAACGAGGAGTTCTTCCAGTGCGTGATCTATGACGGCAACACGTCGGGCGCGCGGCTGATCGGCATCGAATACATCGTCTCCGAGCGCCTCTTCGAGGCGCTGCCCGACGAGGAGAAGCCGCTCTGGCACAGCCACCGGCACGAGACGACCTCGGGCGAGTTGGTGATGCCCGGCATCCCCGGGCCGGTCGAGCACACGGCCATCGCCACCCTGGTCAACACCTACGGCAAGACGTGGCACACGTGGCAGATCGACCGCGACTCGGCGCTGCCGCTCGGCATCCCGCAGCTGATGATGGGGTTCACGGCGGACGGGCAGTTGAAGCCCGAACTGCTGCGGAACCGCGACGAGCGGCTCGGCGTCTCGACCGACCGCGAGAAGCGGGCGCGCGAGGATCTGGCCCGATCCGCTCCCCCGGTCCGGCCCGGCGCCGACGGATGGACCGGCGGCACGGCCCCCCAGCTCGTGCTGAACGGACTGCCGCTGAAGAACCGGCGCGGGTGACGCTCCGCCGCCCTCACCGGTGCATGCGGTTCCCCAGCACGTAGCCGAAGAGGCCGATGAGCACGATGCCGACCGCCCCCTGGAGGCTGGTGACGAGGTAGAACAGCGGGGCCGCGGGCTTCAAGCCGATGTCGGGCGCCGAGGTCGAGAGCATGTTGAGGAAGGAATAGACCAGGAGGTCGAAGGGGCTCTCCGTCACGGTGCGGAGCTCGGCGCCGGCCGGCCCGTGCGTGACCCGCATCAGCGATTCCGTGGCGCCGTAGAAGACCGCGAAGGCCAGGATCAGCGTGAAGAAGGCGCGCATCACCCGCCACAGGCTTTCGCCGTAGTCGCAGAGCCACTCCACGAAGCCGTCGGACAGCCAGGCGAGGCCGTGCCCCACGAAGGCGCGCGCGTCACGCCCGCGCCACGCCTCGCGCGCGGCGTCGCGCTCGCCGAGCTTGCCCATGCGCCGGCCCTTGCGGAACGCCCAGGAGGCGCCGTCGCCGTTGCCGAGCGAGCGGAAGTTCTGCTCCAGAACGACGTAGGCTTCGCGCGCCGCGTGGTATTCCTTCGCCACCTCCTCGCCCACCGCGCCGCCGAGCTGCTCGGGCCGCAGGCGCGTGTTGTCGAGCCAGGCGCCGGCGAGGCGCGCGTGCTTGAGCGAGCAGCTCTGGAGGTTGAGCCGCGGCAGGCTGGCGTTGCTGAGGTCGGCGCCGTCGAGATGCGCCCCGTCCATGACGGCGCCGTCGAACTTGGCGCCGCGCATCCTGGCGCCGCCGAACCGCGCCTTCTTCAGGCTGGCCTCCGTCAGGTCGACGCCGGTGAGGTCGGCCCCGGTGAAGTCCGCCTCGTCGCAGCGCGCGCGCCGGAAGCAGGCGTCGTCGGCTTCGGCGGCGGCGGCCCGCACGCCCCACAGGTCGGCGCCGGTGAAGTCCGCGCTGTCGAGCAGCGCCCTGGCGAGCGTGGCGTAGCGCAGGTGGGCGCCGGCGAAGCCCGCATCCTCCAGCATGGCGTCGGTGAAGTCGGCCTCGCCCGCGCTGGCCCGCGCGAAGGAGGCGCCGCCGAGGTCGGCGCCGGCGAAGCGCACCTGCTCCAGCACGGCGTCGCTGAAATCCGCCGAGCGGCCCGCCGCCTCCGACAGGTCGGCGCCGCGCAGGTTGGCGCCGCGAAGCTGCGCGCCCGCGAGGCTCCCGCCCGCGAGGTCCACCCCGGCGAGGGCGAGCCCGCGGCTGTCGGGGTCCCACCAGGG
>CAXTFP010000395.1:0-3813 GCA_964243135.1 uncultured Lichenihabitans sp. | reverse complement strand
GTTCTCGGCCCACCTGCAGCGGGAAACGGTGCGGCTCCACGCCGCCCGCACGGCCGTGCTGGTCGTCGACATGGTCAACGAGTTCTTCAAACCGGGTGGCCGCATGGTGCTGCCGGGCTACGAGCGTCTGGTGCCGCCCCAGCGCCTGGTGATCGAGGCCGCGCGGGAAGCCGGCGCTCCGGTCGTCTGGGTGCACGACAGCCACCGTCGCGGGATGCGCCGCGACCGCGAATGGCTGAAGCGCGCGCCCCACTGCGAGGACGGCAGCTGGGGCACGGAGGTGATCGAGGACCTCGGCGCGCGGGACGACGAGATCCACGTCATCAAGCACCGCTATTCGGGGTTCTTCCAGACCGACCTCGACCTCGTGCTCAAGGACATGCTGGTCGACCAGCTCGTGGTCTTCGGGGTGGTGACCAACATCTGCGTGCGCTCGACGGTGCACGACGCCTTCTTCATCGGCTACGAGGTGGTGGTGCCGGAGGACTGCTGCGCCGCCACCGGTCCACGCGAGCAGGCGAGCACGCTCTACGACATCGCCACCCACTTCGGCGTGGTCAGCGACGCCGCATCCGTGGCGGCGGCGTTGCGCGGCGGCCCCGCCCTCGAGAGTCGCGCGGTCGCGGCCTGAGGCGATGCGGATGGAGGACGGTACGATGGCGCCGGCCGGCGCATGCGCCGGGAGCCGGACCGCGGACGGGGACGACCTCGCCCCGGGAGGGAGGCCCAGGCCGCGACAGCCGCCGGAGGCTCCCCTGCCGGCCACGGAGGTTCGGCGGCTCATCGAGGCGTCCGGCTATGAGCTGGAGCGCCATGCGGCTCATCTGATCCGCCGGGCGCACCAGCGTGCCACGGCGCGGTTCCAGGACATCCTGGGCGAGGACGATCTCACCCCGACGCAGTTCGCGGTGCTGGCGACGCTCCTGCGCGATGGCGAAGTCTCGCAGATCCAGCTCGGCCGTTCGACCGCCATGGATCCCTCGACCGTCAGCACGATCGTTCGCCGGCTGCTGACGGACGGCCTCATCGAGCGGAGCGCCTCGCCGGCCGACGGGCGGCTCACGCTGATCCGGCTGAACGCGCGGGGCCAGCGCTACACGCTGCCCCGGCTGGCCCGGAGCATGGCGGTGTCGCGCACGCTGCTCGCGCCCCTCACCGCGGCCGAGCAGCGAACCTTCATGCGCCTGCTGCGCAAGGTGACGGGAGACGAGGCATGAACGCATCGGGGCCGCCTTCCGTGCCCACCCCCGTCCTCGTCGACTGCGACACCGGCGTCGATGACGCCATGGCGCTCCTCTACCTGCTGGCCCACCCCGACGTGAACGTGGTCGGCATCACCACGGTGTTCGGCAACAACACCGCGGCCCAATGCGCCACCAACAGCCTGCGCGTGCTGGAACTGGTCGGTCGCCGCGACATCCCCGTGGCGTGCGGCGCGGAGGCACCGCTCGTCGGCGAGGTCACATACCTCGCCACCCACGTGCATGGGTCGGACGGGCTGGGCGATGCCGGCCTGCCGGTCGACGTCGGAACGCCCCTCTCGCCGCTCTCGGCCGTCGAGCTGATCGACGATCTCAGCCGCCGCCACGCGGGTTCCCTGCGCCTGCTCGCGCTCGCCCCCCTCACCAACCTGGCCCATGCGCTCGACGCCATCCCCGACCTCACCACGCGCGTGCGCGACGTGGTGATCATGGGCGGGGCCGCCGACGCGCCCGGCAACCAGAGCGCGGCGGCCGAGGCCAACATCATCCACGACCCGGAGGCCGCCCAGCGGGTGATCGCCGCCGCGTGGGAGACGACGCTGGTGCCGCTCGACGCGACCATGCGCGAAGTGTTCACCGAAGCGCATCGTGACCGCCTGCTCGCCGCCGGCCGGCCGGTCGCGTCCTTCGTGGCCGCGGCCGCGGCGTTCTACATGCGCGGCTACGGCATGCAGTCCTATGGCCGCTTCTGCTCGCCCTGCCACGACGCCCTCGCGGCCGCCGTCCTGACCGGCGAGGTCGTGCCGAGAAGTGCGCCCGTGATCGACGTGGTGGTGGACACCACCGACGGGCCCGGCCGCGGCGCCACCATCTGCGACACGCGAGGGCGCTACCGCGACTTCACCGGCGACACGGGCGGCAATTGCCGCGTCGTGCTGGAAACGGACGGCACCTTTCCGGACATGCTGGTCGCGCGTCTGTCGCAGGCACCCGCGTAAACCGGCTGGGGAACCGCCGCCCGACGGCAGGCTGTGGTCGAACCGCAAGGTGGCCCATATCATGGCGGCCCACCTCGGGCTGGAGCGGATGACGCCCCAGCGCGGCTGGGAGGCCCTGCGGGTGATCGGCTACACGCTGAAGCGGTCGCAGCCCCAGAACCCAAAATCGGCCACGGCCGAAGAGGCGGAGGCGTTCAAAACCGGCGAAACAGCCCTGTGCCTGTCCAACGGCGTATCCAAGCCGCTCTTCGCCGGCCTGCTCGACGTCTGTGCCAAAGAGGTCGACGGCCGTGGAGCACGCCCCGCATGGATCCGCTGCCTCGCGGACAGTGCAGCCTCACGATCACCGGTCTGCCGCCCCCCGCGCACCGCGCCGGTCCCCGCGTGGATCTTCGGCGCGACGCGATCCGTGCCTCGAAAGCGAATCTCGATCGGTCGGCCCGTGGCTCGGGCGACTTCAGTGTCGTTTCCCCTCGGCGAGCCAAGCGTCGAGTCTTTGAAGCGCTTCCTCGGCCAGGGCGCGGCCGAAGCCGATCCGCAGGCGGTCGGCCGGGACATGGCCCAGGGCCGACCGGTAGACCGTCGAGGGCACCACCAGGATGCCGGTGTCCCGCACGAGCGTCGCCGCGAAGGCCTCCGCACCCTCCGGGCCCGTGTAACGCGGAAAGCCCAGCACGCCCGCGTGGGGCGGCACCCAGTCGAAGCGTCCAGGATGAGCCCGCAGGACGGCATCGAGCAGGCCGAGGTTGCGGCGACCGCGCGCCATCGCGGCGTCCAGGATGGCGTGTCGCGCGTCGAGCGCGACCGCGGCGAGCGTTTCGCCGGGGTTGCTGTTGCAGATCGAGAGGTATTGCTTGGCGCGTTCGAGGCGGTGCAGGAGGGCCGGGGCCTTCGTGGCCAGCCAGCCGATCCGCAGACCGGGCAGACCATAGGCCTTGGACATGACGTTGAGCGACACCCCGCGCTCGTAGACGTCGGCCACCTGCGGCAGCCGGATGGCGGGATCGTATTCCAGGCCGCGGTAAACCTCGTCGCAGAGGAGCCAGAGGCCATGCTGCCGGCACAGCGCGACGACGGCGTCGAACGTTCCCCGCGACGGGACCGTGCCGGTGGGGTTGTGCGGCGCGTTCAGGATGAGGACGCGGGTGTTCGGCCGCACGGCGTAGCGGATGCGGTCGGGATCGAGATGCCAGGCGTCGTCGGGGTCGAGCGGGACGCCCGTCACCGCGCAGGTCGCGGCCGGGACGCTGTCCAGCGATTGATAGGCCGGCAGCATGACGATGGCGTGATCCGCGGGCTCCAGCAGCGCCTGCGCGGCGGCGTTGATGGCTTCGTCGGCTCCGGCGAAGGCGATCACGTCGTCCGCGTCGAGCGTGTCGTAGGTCGCGGCGATGGCGCGACGCAGCCGCGCCGACCCCCGGATCGGCATGTAGTCGAGCGGCGCGTGGAACAGGGCCTCGCGGTCGGCGTCGGTCGCGTGGCCGAGGAGATCCCCGATCGTCAGGCTCTCAGGGTAGGACGAGGACAGCGGGTAGCGGACGGCGTGCTCCCACCGCGACAGGTAGGTGACGAGCCGGAACTCCTCGATCAGCGCCATCGGGTCAGCGCCCCGG
>CAXTFP010000394.1:0-3820 GCA_964243135.1 uncultured Lichenihabitans sp. | reverse complement strand
ATCCAGGCCACGACGCTGCCCACGGCGCGGTCGCCCTCGCCCGGCGCGACGAGGTCGCGGATCGTGCCAGAGGCTTCCGCCTCGATCTCCATGGCGGCCTTGTCGGTCTCGATCTCGAAGAGGGGCTGGCCCTTCTTCACCGTGGCGCCGGGCTCGACCAGCCACTTGCTGATCTTGCCGGTCGCCATGTCCATGTCGACGCGGGGCAGGATGACCTCGCTCGGCATCAGATCCTCCCGGCCATCAGGGCCCGCACGCCGGCCAGGATGGTGCCGACCTGGGGCACGGCGGACTTTTCGAGCTCCGGATTGTACGGGATGGGGCATTCGGCGCCCCCGAGCCGCAGGATCGGGGCGTCGAGGTAGTCGAAGGCCTCGCTTTCCGCGATCGCGGCCGACACTTCCGCCCCGATGCCGAGCGTCTTCACGCCCTCGTACACGCAGGCGAGCCGGCCCGTCCGCTTCACGCTGTCCACGATCGTGGCGGTGTCGAGCGGGCGCAGCGAGCGCAGGTCGATGACCTCGGCCTCGATGCCCTCGCGGGCGAGTTCGGCCGCGGCTTCGAGCGCGCGGTGCACCATGATGGCACTCGCCACGACCGTCAGGTCGCGCCCGCGCCGCCTCACCTCGGCCTTCCCGATCGGCACCGCGTAGGCGCCGTCCGGCACCGGCCCCTTCATCTTGTAGAGCAGCTTGTGCTCGAAGATCATCACCGGGTCGGGGTCGGCGATCGCGGCCAGCAGCAGGCCCTTGGCGTCGTGCGGGGTGGAGGGCTGGACGACCTTCAGCCCCGGCACGTGGGCGAACCAGGCTTCCAGGCTCTGGCTGTGCTGGGCGGCCGCGCCCGTGCCGCTGCCGGCGGGGAAGCGCATCACCAGGGGCACGTTGACCTCGCCGCCCAGCATGTAGCGGATCTTGGCCGCCTGGTTGACGATCTGTTCCATCGCGAGCGTGGCGAAGTCCGAGAACTGGAACTCGAAGACGGGTTTCAGCCCCGTCATCGCGGCCCCCACGGCCACGCCGGCCCCGCCGAGCTCGGAGATGGGCGTGTCCATCACCCGCTCCTCGCCGAAGCGGTGGACGAGGTCGCCCGTCACCTGGAAGGCGCCGCCGTAGACGCCGATGTCCTCGCCCATGAGGATCACGTCCGGGTCGGCCTCCATGGCGAGCGCCAGGGCCTCTTGGATCGCCTGGGCATAGGTGAGTTCGCGGAGGGCGGCGTCCATGGTGCGATGGTCCTCGATGGCGGTGTCGGGCGCGCCGGGCCGTCCCGCCGCGGCCCCGGACTCCCCGCGGACGGGAGGGCTTCAGTCGGAATGGACGAAGCGGGTCAGGTCGTCCGGCGAGGGGGCGGGGCTCGCGGCCGCGAAGTCGACCGCGGCCCTGATCTCGGCCTCCGCCTCCGCCCGCAGGGCCTCGGTCTCGGCCCGCGTGGCGAGCCCGAGCGCCAGCAGTTCCGCCTCGAAGGCGAGGATCGGGTCGCGGGCCTGCCAGGACTCGATCTCCTCTTTCGTGCGGTAGCGGTTGCGGTCGGAGCGCGAGTGGCCGCGGATGCGGTAGGTCTTGCTCTCGATCAGCGTCGGACCCTCGCCGCGGCGGGCGCGGTCGACGGCGTCGAAGGACGCCTGCGCGACGGCGCCGAAGGTGTTGCCGTCGACGATCACCCCCGGCATGGCATAGGCCGCGGCGCGATCCGCGACGTTCGGCACGGCCGTCGAGCGCTCGGTCGAGGTCGACATGCCGTAGCGGTTGTTCTCGCACACGAAGACGACCGGCAGCTTCCACACGGACGCCATGTTGAGCGCCTCGTGGAAGGCGCCCTCATTGTTGGCCCCGTCGCCGAAGAACGACACCACGACGGCGCCCGTGCGCCGCCGCTTGGCCGACAGCGCGGCCCCCACCGCGATGGGGATGCCGCCGCCCACGATGCCGTTGGCGCCGAGGTTGCCCGTCGCGACGTCGGCGATGTGCATGGAGCCGCCGCGGCCGTGGCAGTAGCCCGTCTCCTTGCCGAAGAACTCGGCGAACATGCGCCCCACGTCGGCGCCCTTGGCGATGCAGTGGCCGTGGCCGCGGTGCGTGGAGGTGATGTAGTCGGCGTCCGTCAACGGCATGCAGGTGCCGACCGCGCTGGCCTCCTGGCCGATCGACAGGTGCATGGTGCCGTGGATCAGCCCGCGCATGTAGGCCTGCTCCGCACCCTCCTCGAAGAGGCGGATGAGGTGCATCGTCTTCAGCGCGCCGCGCAGCGCGTCGTCGCCGAGCCGGCGGTACACGTCGGGCAGGTTGGGGACCGCCGCCCCGCCCGCGCGGGCGCCGTCGGAGAGTCGCAGGCTCATGTCGTCCATCCCGTGATCCGTCGGTCGGCGGCCCGGCCCGCCGTCTCAGCTCGCCAGGCGCCGCGGCTCGGCCGGCGCGAAGCGCGCGTCCGCCGCGTCGAGGCGCCGGCGGATCTGGGTCACGATCAGCGCGTCGTCGGGCGCGCAATTGTCGTAGGTGAGCATCTCGCCGGCCTTCACGGGCTTCACGACCCTGGCCTTCTCGGCCAGGCCGAGCGGGAGGGCGCGTGCGGCGCGGGCGTCCTCCCAGGCCATGGCGAAGCCGCGGTAGTCGTGCAGGCCGATGGCCTCCAGCGTTCGGCCGGGCGCGAGGTCGCGCTTGGCCAGGGTGGCGCATTCGGCGACGGGGCGGTCGAGCGGCACGAGGTCGGCGCGCCCGTGCAGCACGGCGCGCGCGGCCGACAGCGGCACTTCGAGGCTCGTCAGGTGGTAGGGCCGGACCAGCGTGAAGCAGGGACCGGGGCCGACCTTGAGGTCGACCATCCGCTCGGCCACCCGCGGGTGGCGGGGCTTCACGACGCAGAACACGCCCGGCGCGACGCCCCGGCCGATCGAATAGTCGATGGCGCCGGGCCGGCTCAGGAGGCCGCCGTCCTCCCGGGTGCAGAGCACCCCCGCCAGCTCGTCCCGCGTCGCGGCCGGGCCGTGCATGCCGGGCACGTCCGGCCTCAGCCCCGTGGCGTTGGCGACCGCCACCATCTCGATCATGGTCTTCGAGCCGTCCACGAACTCGACCAGCATGCGGGGGCTCATGTTGCGCGCCCGTGCCTCGGCCTCGTAGTCCTCCGGCATGGCGTCGAAGCGCAGGGCGTTGTTCTTGCCCTTCCCGGCCGCCACGACCTCGAAGCCGCAGCTCTGCGCGAAGGCGATCAGTTCCACCGTGCAGGCCGGCTCGTCGCCCGCCGCCCCCGTGAAGACCACGCCGGCCCCGTCGGCCTCGGCCTTGAGGTGGCGGCCGATGGTGATGTCGGCCTCGACGTTGAGCATCACGACGTGCTTGCCGTTGCGCATGGCCTCCAGCGCCACCAGCGTGCCCACGTTGGGGTTGCCGGTGGCGTCGATGACGACGTCGATGCGCCCCGCCGCGCACAGGGCGCGGTAGTCCTCCGTGACGGCGATGCGGCCGGCCTCGATCGCGGCGTCGACCGCCCCGGCGGAGGCGGCCGCGACGGCGTCGCCGCGGTCGCGGCCCGACATGACGACGGCGTCGACCGCGCTGGCCGTGCGGATCTCGGAGATGGCGCCGATGCGCAGGCCCGGCATCAGGCCGACCTGGACGACGATGTCGGTGCCCATCTGGCCCGCGCCGGCGAGGCCGACCGTGATGGGCCCGTGCCGCTCGGCGCGCGCGGCGAGTTCAGCCGCCAAACCAGCGAGACCGATCATCCCCGCCCCCTCCCCGTGCTTATGGGGGAGAGCTATCCAACCGTTGTACGGTTGTCAGTACATCCGTTTGTCGACGAGGTCGCGGGGGGCGCGGGG
>CAXTFP010000393.1:0-3820 GCA_964243135.1 uncultured Lichenihabitans sp. | reverse complement strand
GGGGATCGAAGGGACGGCAGGGCGTCCCTCCTCCGCGCGCTCGGCGCCGTCCCTCGCGGATGAGGCCGGGCCCGAACACCCGGCCGGCTTCGCCCCGCCGGGTTTGGGCGTGCTGACGATCGCGCTGCTCGGCCTGGCCCTGGGGCTCGCCGCCACGGCCCTGGTGCTGGCCCGCGGCTGGGACCCTGGCGCCGTCGCCGTGGGCCCGTGGGTGGCGCGCCCGCGGGTCGGGACAACGGCGATCGATCCCTACGCGCGCGCCGCGCTGGCGCGGAGCGGCGCCGTGCCACTGGCGGCCAACGAGGGGCTCACGCTGACGGCCGCCACGGACGACACCGGCTACCGGCTGATCCGAACCTGCGCTTACCGGCTCGCGGGCGGCGTGCCCGCGGCGCGGTTCTGGACATTGACCGCGACGGACGAGGCCGGACGGACGCTCGACAACCCGGCCCACCGCTCCGCTTTCGTCTCGACGGGCGTGCTGCGGGACGCGGGCGGCGCCCTCGAGATGGCGGTCGGGCCCGACGCGCGGCCGGGCAACTGGCTGCCGCTGGCCGGCGCGGGGCCCCTCACCCTGACGCTGCGGCTCTACGGCACGCCGCTGACCGCCAACCCGAGCGACATCGCTGCAGCGCCCCTGCCGTCCATCGCGCGGCAGGCGTGCCGGGCCGCCGACGGCGCCGCCGCGCGGTGAGCCAGCGCGGCATCACGGCGGCGCTGACGCTGCTCGCCATCGCCATGGTGGCCGGCATCGTCCACATCGCGTCGCTGCTGCTGGTGCCGCTCGTCGCGCCCGACGATGCTTATGCGCGCCTGTCGGGCTTCGCGCCGGAGGGCACCCCCAAGGCGCTGCCGCGGGCCGCTTCGCCCGGCGATCCCCTGCCGGGGCGCGACCCGTCGGTGGCGACGGCTGTCTGCCGATACGACCTCGCGGCCGGGCCGCTGCGCGTGTCGGCCGCGCTGGAGGCCGGCCAATACGCCGCCCTGTCGATGCACGCGCGCTCGGGCGTGGCCTTCTACGGCCTGGACGACCGGGCCGGCAACGAGGGCAGGCTGGACCTCGTGGTGATGATGGCCGACCAGCGTGAGGCCGCCGAGGCCAGGGACGCGCCCGACACGCCCGTGCGGGATGTCCGGGTCGTGGCGCCGGAGCGCCAGGGCTTCGTGAGCTTCGACGTGCTGCCGCGCGTGGGAGGCTATGAGGCTGCCCTGCGCAGCCTCGCCTCAATGGGCTGCCGCGTCGACCACACGCTCTGACACGGCGGCGCGGGCCGTGGCCGCGTAATCGATGGCCGCGCGGCAGGGAGCGGGTTCCTCGTCGCGGCAGTAGCGGATGCCGGTGAAGAACAGGATGCGGGCGCCGCTCTGCGGCACCTCGGCGTCCCTGCGTTGGCGCGGGCGGTCCGCGACCAGATTGACGACGTTGTCCATGCGGCTGTCCTCGACGGGATCGATGCTGTCGTTGCGGCCGCGATGGCCCGGGGAGCGCGGCTGACGCCGCAGGCTCCGCAGCGGGATCCCGGGCACGGTCGCCGTTCCCGAATGCAGCCTGCACGATCGGTGAGGGCAGGCCGTGCCCCGGCCTGTGATGGCGATGAAGCACCGGGGAAGGTTAATGTCCCATCAACGATCGGGGCCTAAATACGCTTGACGACATCAATCTTCGATTCAGGAGCTTTCGGCATGGCGCATGAGGACGACCTCGCCGCATCGCTGGAGCGCCTGGTGCGGCTCGGGCGGACGCCGGACGTCGACATCCGCCCCGTGCTGCTGCGCGTGCTGGTCGACATGTTCGTCCGCCGCGTCCACCACGCGCCGGGCGACCTCGCCCAGTTCGAGGACATGATCGGGCGCCTGCTCGACGAGGCCGACGCCGAGGTGCGGGCCAGCGTGGCCGAGAAACTGTCGGCCCACCCCGCGACCCCGCGCGGCCTGGTCGACCGGTTCATCGCCGAAGGCGGCGCCGTCGCGGTGCCGGCGCTGGCGCTGGCCGCCGTCGACGGGGACGCGCTGGTCCACGCGGCGGCCTGGGGCACGGCCGCCATGGCGCTGGCCGTGGCGGGGCGGCCGGACCTGTCGGCCGAGGCGGTCGCGAGCCTCATCGACCGCCCCGAGCCCGAGGTGCTGCTGGCCGTGGCCGAGAACGCCGCGGCGCCCGTCGACGCTCCAGCCTTCCGCTATCTCGTGCGACGCGCCCGCGGCGACGAGGCGCTCGGCCGCGCACTTCTGGGGCGCGAGGGGCACGTGGCCGAACGGGCGCCGCTGTTCCTGCTCGCCACCAGCGAGCAGCGCGCCGCCGTCATCCTGGCGGCGCGGCGCGAGGACCTCGGGCCCGACACGCCCGCGCCCCGCGTGACGGCGGAGGACGCCGCGGCCCTGACACGGCTGGAGCGGGCCATCCTGTCGCCCGACCGCGACGGCTTCGACTCCGCGCTCGCGGCTGGGCTGAACCTGCGGCTCGAGGACGCGTGGAGGCTGATCGACGATCCCAAGGGCGAGCCCCTGGCCCTGGCGCTGGCCGCCCTCGGAGCGTCGGCCGAACTGGCGGCACGCGTCTTCATCCTGAGCGGGCCGGCGATCGGCCATTCGGTGATGGCGGTGCGCAGCCTGACCGCGCTCGTGGACGGCATTCCACGCCGCACCGCGTCCCGCCTCGTCGCCGCCATGACGCATGCCGCGGCGCGGGTGCCGCGGAAGGCCGGCGCGGAGCCTGAGACGCGCTCGCGAACGGAGGACGGCCGCTCCCTCGCCCGCGCCCGCGAAAGGGCCGAGGAGGCCGGCGCGGTGGCGCAGCGGCGGCGGGCCTGACGCCCTCCGTCCCGGACTTGAGGTCACAGTGAAGGGCGCGAGCCTCAGGCCCGGCCGGTGACGGCGACCTTCAGGGCGCGCTCGACGGCCGGGGGGACGAAGCCCGACAGGTCGCCCCCCATGGCGGCGATCTGGCGAACCAGCGTCGCCGTGATGAAGCGGGTGCCGGGCGAGGCCGGGACGAAGATCGTCTGCAGGCCGGGTGCCAGCACCGCGTTCATGCCCGCCATGCTCATCTCGTCGTCGAGGTCGGTCGCGCCGCGCAGGCCCCTCACGATCAGCGTCGCGCCGACGTCGCGTGCGGCCTCGACGGCTAGGCCGGCAAACCCCTCCACCCGCAGCGCACAGCCCGCTTCCGCGACGGCCGGGCCGGCCTCGGCGCGGATCAGCGCCGTGCGGGCGTCGTGGTCCAGCAGGGGCTGCTTGGTGGCGTGACGGCCCACCGCCACGACCAGCGTGTCGCAGATCCGGGCCGCGGCCCGGATCACGTCGAGATGGCCATTGGTCAGGGGATCGAAGGATCCCGCGTAGAGGGCAACGCGCACAGGTGGCTCAGCGCCCGGACGCACGATCACGCATCCGGGACGAGCTCCCCGGCCTCGCCCGCGCCGTTCTCGCCGACGTCGGCGATGCGGTCGACCGACACCACCTTCTCGGCGTCCGCCGTGTCGAAGACGATCACGCCCTGCGTGTTGCGGCCGGCGACCCGGATGCCGTTGACCGGGCAGCGGATGAGCTGGCCGCCGTTCGTCACGAGCATGATGCCGTCGCTGTCCTGCACCGGGAAGGACGCCACCAACCTGCCATTGCGGGCGTTGACCGCCATGGCGCCGATGCCCTTCCCGCCGCGCACGGTGATCCAGTACTCGTAGGAGGAGGTGCGCTTGCCGTAGCCGTTCTCGGAGATGGTGAGGATGTCCTGCTCGGCCTCCGACATCACGACGTAGCGCTCCTGGTCGAAGGTTTCGCTCGCGGCCGGAACCTCGCCGTTCTCGCCCACGACCTCCTTCTC
>CAXTFP010000392.1:0-3833 GCA_964243135.1 uncultured Lichenihabitans sp. | reverse complement strand
CGGCTAGACGAAGGTGGCCCGCACCGGCTGCAGGGGAATGCCGCGGCGCCAGCCGTCCCGCGGCAGGACCGCTCCCGCCTCCGGCAGCAGGCGCCGCACCTGGAGGGCGATGACGAAGCCCGCGCCCACGAAGGTCGCCAGCACCTGGGCCGCGAGGCGCGTGCGGCGCGGGCCGATGGCGCGGAACAGCCCGAGTGTGACGGCGACGCCGGCCGCGGCCGTCAGCAGCGCCCCGCCGGCCAGCGCCGGGTAGAGGGCCAGCAGGTGCGGGTGCCCGGCCAGCGCCGCGTCGTCGGCGAGCGGCAGGACGAAGATCGCCGCCGACGCGAAGGCGCCCAGCGCCACCGCCAGCGACCGCACGCCGAGCACGAGCCGCGGCGACACCGGCGACGCCAGCACGAGGTCGAGGTCGCCGCGGGCGTAGAGCAGCTTGGTGGCGCCGTTCAGGGTCTGGGCCAGCATCAGCAGCAGGACGAAGCCGGCCACCGGCAGGGCGGCGTCGCCCGCGGCGTCGCGCGCCGCAGGGTCGGCCGACAGGGCCCCGACGTCGGCCGCGATCTCCCACACGGCCGCGTGCATGATGGCCACGACCGTGAGCCCCAGCCCTGCCAGAGACTGCGTCCCGAGTGCCCCGAAGCCGCCGCGGAAGTCGCGCCAGGCGAGCCGCAGGTCGTGGCGCAGCAGCCAGGGGGCGGAGCCGGGGCGCGGGGCCGTTGCCATTTAGGCGTTCTCCTCGACGCCGGTGAGGCGCAGGAAGGCGTCCTCCAGCGAGCCGCCGCGGCCGGCGCCGAGCTCGGCCGCCGTGCCCTCGGCGGCGAGGCGGCCGTGCCGGATGATGCCGATGCGGCTCGCCAGACGCTCGGCCACCTCCAGGATGTGGGTGGTGAGAATCACGGTGGCGCCCTCCGCCACGCATTCCCCCAAGATCGTCTTCACGGTGCGGGCGGCGCCGGCGTCGAGGCCCGTCAACGGCTCGTCGAGGATGAGCAGCTTCGGCTCGTGGATCAGGGCGCCCGCCAGCGCCACCTTCTGCTTCATGCCGCGCGAGAAGCTTTCGCAGCGCTGGGCGCGGTGGGGCGCGAGGTCGAGGCGGTCGAGCAGCGCGTCCGCCTTGGCGCGTGCCCGCGCCGGCTCGACCGACCAGAGGCCGGCCACGAAGCCGAGATATTCGACCGGCGTCAGCTTGTCATAGAGCAGCGGGTCGTCGGGCAGCCAGGCGGTGACGCGCTTCGCCGCCATCGGGTCGGCCAGGGCGTCGATCCCGTGGAGGCGGATCCCGCCGGCGTCCGGGCGCATCAGCCCCGCCACCATGCGCAGCGTCGTGGTCTTGCCGGCCCCGTTGGGGCCGAGCAGCGCGTAGAAGGCGCCGGCCGGGACCGTCAGGTCGAGCCCGTCGACGGCCGGGCGGCCGGGGCCGAAGCTCTTGCGCAGACCCCGCAGAGCCAGGGCCGGTGGGCTCGTGTCCAAGGGGTCGGCTCCGCGGGTTCGGTCGGGCCGCCATAAGGCGCCGCAAAGGGTTGACGCTCCGTGTGGCCTCAGCAGGATGGCGTGGGTTCGCCCACGACATCCTGCTGCTTCTCATGAGAAGGATGAGCGGGCGTCAGGCGCGCCGGTAGGCGCCGGGGCGCGTGTCGCCGAAGTGCTCCTCGATGATGGCGATGTTGCGCAGGTTGGCCTTGAAGCCCATGTCGAACAGGTTGCCGATGATCGGCACGGCGCCGGCCGCGGCCTCGATGCCAATGTTGGCCAGCATGCGGGCGATCTTGTCGTTCGGCAGGCCGAGCTTGCGGGCCTCGTTGACGATGTAGAGCGAGATGCCGGCCAGCATCACGTCGCCGGCCGCCGGCGTCATGCCGATCACGCTGTTCAGGCCGAAGCGGAACCGGGTGCCGGGGATGCGGAACGCGCCGTCGACCGCCCACGCGATGGTCTTCAGGCGCTTCAGGCGGGACGCCGCCGCGGCGGCGTCGGAGGCGATGGAATCGGCGGCCGACCAGGTCATGGGGATGCTCCGGAATGCTCCGCGTCGCGGGCGTCCCCGAGGTGGTGACGGCGAGGGGCCAGCGCAATCGGGCTTTCGCGGCGGCGCGGCGCTCCCCATCTCGGGGGCTGACGTTCCCGCTCCCCGCCGGTGCCCATGATCCGCGCCCTCCTCCCCCTGGCCCTGCTGCTGTTCTTCGCTCCCGCGATCCTGCGCGCCGCCCTCTACTGGCGGGCCCCGGCCTTCGACTGGCGCGGCGCCGACCGCGGGAGCACCGGCCTTCTGCCACGCGCCGCCCTCCACCCGGAGGCGGCCGTGCGGGTCTTCGCGGCCCGCACGGTGAGCTGGCGCGGCATCGTCGCGGTGCACAGCTGGGTCGTGCTGAAGGACGCGGCCGCCCCCTCCTACGACCGCTACGACCTCACGGCCTGGGGCGACCCGATCCGGCTCAACGGTTTCGACCCGGACGCACGCTGGTTCGGGCAGGCGCCCGACACGGTCTTCGCGACCGACGGCGCCGCGGCCGAGGCCCTGATCCCGCGCATGCGCGGCGCCATCGAGGCCTACCGCTGGCGCAACCGCGGCGACTACCGGGCCTGGCCGGGGCCGAACTCCAACACCTTCGTGCAGGCCGTGCTGGCGGCGGTGCCCGAGAGTGGTGCCGTGCTGCCGCCCACCGCCATCGGCAAGGACTACCCGGTCGACGGCCGCCTATTCGCCCTCACGCCGTCGCGCACCGGGTTCCGCCTGTCGTTCGGCGGCTACGTCGGGCTCACGGTGGCCTGGGTCGAGGGGATCGAGCTCAACCTGTTCGGCGGCGTGATCGGGCTCGACCTGCGCCGGCCGGGCCTGAAGCTGCCGGCCGTGGGGCGCCTCGGCGTCTGACCGCCGGATTTGTCGGACGTTGCGCCGCCCCGCCCCGTCCTCCATAAGGCTCGCCGAGCCGCCCACCGAGGATGGACCATGAACGCGCCGCAGCCCCCGTTTCCGGCGGCGACCCCCCTCACCGACGGCCAGATCCGCTCCATCGTCGTCGGGCTGATGGCTGCCATGCTGCTGGCGGCGCTCGACCAGACCATCGTGGCGACCGCCATGCCGACGATCGGCCTGGAGCTCGGCGACGCCGCCAACCTGCCCTGGATCGTCACGGCCTACCTCCTGGCCTCGACGGCCGTGACGCCGCTCTACGGCAAGCTGAGCGACATCCACGGCCGCCGCATCATGCTGCTCATCGCCATCGCGACCTTCAGCCTCGGCTCGCTCGCCTGCGCGATGGCCCCCACGATGGTGACGCTGGCGCTGGCGCGCGGGCTGCAGGGCATCGGCGGCGGCGGGCTCATCGCCCTGGCGCAGACCATCATCGGCGACATCATGTCGCCCAAGGAGCGGGCGCGCTATCAGGTCTACATCGCCAGCGTCTTCGTGGTTTCGTCGGTGGCCGGGCCGCTGCTCGGCGGCTTCTTCGCCCAGCACCTCCACTGGTCCTATATCTTCTGGATCAACCTGCCGATCGGGCTGCTGGCCTTCGCGCTCACCAACGGCAAGCTCAAGCTCCTGCCGCGCAACGAGCGCCGTCACCGGCTCGACTATCCCGGCGCCGCCCTGCTGGTCCTGTCGTCCACGAGCCTGCTGCTGGCGCTGAGCTGGGGCGGGGTGCGCTACCCGTGGGGTTCGGCGACCGTCCTGGCGCTGCTCGCCGCGGCCGTGCTGGTCGGGGCCGGCTTCGTGGCGCGCCTGCTCACCGCCGCCGAACCCCTCATCCCCATGACGGTGCTGAAGGACCAGGTGGTGTACAGCGCCACGCTGGCGGCCTGATTCGCCATGGGCACCTTCATCGGCCTGACCATCTACG
>CAXTFP010000391.1:0-3861 GCA_964243135.1 uncultured Lichenihabitans sp. | reverse complement strand
GGCGCGGGCGAGCGACAGCCAGGCGGTCGCGTCCGCGGGGGAGGCGGCGGTCGCGGCCTCGAACCGCGCCGCGGCCGCGGCGAAGTCGCGGCGGCGGAAGGCATCGACGCCGCGCGCCACGGCATCGCGCGCCTGGTCAGGGAGGTCCGTGAGGCTCATGCCGCGGCGCGTTTCACCGGATCCGGGGGCAGGCCGTTCTCCACCGGCGAAAACCCGCGGGCGATACCCCTCCGCATGACGATCTCCGAAGGGCTCGCCCCCTGGCGGTCTGACGACGGTCGAAGGCCGCGCGACGTCTTGAACTTACCACGAGGAGCCCCCGAAGCGAAGCGCCTCGCCCGGAGGAGGTCCGAGCGGCGCCGGATTAGCGGTCGAGGTTGCTCGCGAAGAAGGCCACGGCCTCGCCCAGGAAGCCCCGCCAGCCGCCCGTGTCGGCCGAGGTGCGCAGCACCACCGAGGCGCCGCGCTCCCGCCCCACCTCGGCCAGGATCTCGCCCTGGGCGGAGCTGTGAATGTAGTCCGGGGGAGCGCTGTCGGGCGGCAGGGCCTCGGGCGGCTTGGCGTAATAGGCGAGCAGGGGCGGCTCGCCCGCGTGCATGTTGCCGATGGGCGAGGCCTCGGCCTCGGCCGGCCTGAAGCGGGCCTCGCCCAGGGCGCCCGGCGAGCCCGCGCCGTAGAAGTCGGCGAGCCATCGCGGCAGGCGCCGGGTGTGCAGGCGGGCCTCGATGTCGGCCGGGTCGTAGGTCGCTTGGGCGTTGCCCGTGACCACGGCCGACACGGCGGTCGACTGCCGCAGCACCGGATCGGGCGAGGCAGGGTCGGCGAGGTCGGGGCGGAACGCCACCCACAGGGCGACGCCGGCGCCGGCCGACAGGCCCATCAGCCCGACGCGCGCCGGATCGAGCCCGTAGTCGCCCGCGTGGGCGCGCAGCCATTGCACGGCGCGCGCGCCGTCGCGCATCGGCACGGGATAGTGGACCGCGGGGGCGAGGCGATAGTCTGCGCAGGCGAAGGCGACGTGGCGGGCCGCCAAGCCCGCGGCGAGCTGCGGCGCGCAGGGGTGCTTGTCGCCGCCCACGAAGGCACCCCCGTGAAAGTAGATCACGACCGGGGCCGGTCCCCCGCCCTCCGGCACGTGGAGGTCGAGGGTCTGGAATGGGGCGGGCCCGTAGCGCAGGTCGAGGTGGTCCGCCGCGCGGCAGGCCGGGGCGACCATCCAGGCCGCCACGCAGGCGGCCGCGAGGCGGCGCCTCATCGCGGCTTCTGGGCCACGGCGAAGAGGTGCGGGGTCATGAAGGCCGAGCGCAGCTCCTTCACGTCGAAGCCGTCGAGCACGACGCGGCGGAGCCCCTGCGGGCTGAAGCGGAGGTGATCGCTCCCCGCGGCCGAGAGGGCGGCCGTCGCGGTGAGGAACGGGATGGGATTGCCGCTCGCCCCCACGACCTTGATGCCGAACTTGTTGGTCTTGGCGAAGCCCCGCGTGCAGAGCACCAGCGCGCCGCCCGGCGCCAGCACGCGGCGGATCTCGGCGGCGGTGCGCCAGAAGCGGGGATCGCGCTCCAGCGCGCGGTCCCAGATCACGGCCGAGAAGCAGGCGTCGTCGAAGAGCGGCGCGAGGTCGTTGGGATCGCCCTTGTGGAAGTGGATGTCGTCGGCCTCGCCGCCCTCGCCGCTCACCACGACGTGGCGCTCGACGCCGTTGAGGAAGGGCGCGCGCGAGATGGCGCCCTCGCGCGAGCCCCCGGCGATCTCCATCACGGGGCCGGCCAAGCCGTGCGTGCGGAACAGCGTCGCGTATTCCTCGACGACCTTGGCCCGGATGTCGGGCTTCGGCGCGGGATCGTTCTCGACCAGACTCATGCTCTCATGTCCTCCCGATCGGCACCCGACGCGGGCGGCGCCGCGCCGGCGGCGAGGTGGGCCAGCACCTCGCCCATCATGATGGCCCCGTAGCGCCCGTTGCCGTGATGCGGGTCGCCCTCCTGCCCGAGCTCGGCGCGGGTGAACCCGTCCTCGTCGCGGCAACGCCCCGGCACCGCCACGACCGGGACGCCGAGGCGGTCGAGCTCGGCCCGAACCGCGTCGCGGTAGAGCCGGTCGACGCGCATCACGACGGCCGCGGGCGTGCGGCGCAGCGCCGGATGGTGGCGGAACGGGTAGGGCGCCTCGATGGCGAAGACCCGCCGGCCGAGCCGCCGCAACAGCGCCACGAGCGCCAGCATGGGACCCTGGTCGTCGAGCGCCAGGCGCCGGACCATGCCGCTCGACGCGGGCGTGGCGGTCGACTCCTCGCCGGACTGCGCCAGGCTGGCGGGCGCGAAGCCCTGCCAGCTGGGATGGCGCCACACCCGCACGGGGTGGAGCAGCGCCGACACGCCGTAGATGGCGTCCGGCGGGTCGTCGCGGCGAGGCAGGCGCTCGAACTGCCGCCGGTATTCCGGCAAGGTGATCTCGGCGTGGTCGCCACGGTCGGCGAAGAACGGGTCGCAGGCGAGGTGGCCGCCGCCGAGCGGCCGCACGGTGAGGGCTAGGTTCGCCGGCCAGAGCCCCTCGGCCTCGATGGCGAGCTGGCCGCGGCGCAGCGCGGCGGTGTGCGAATCGCCGAAGACGAGCACCTCCGCCATCAATAGCGCCCGAACACGGCCGCCAGCTCCTCGTCGCAGAGCACGCGATCCGGATCCTGGGCCGCGGGTTTCGCGCCCGGTCCCTCGCCGCCGTTCGCCGGCGCGCCGCCCACCCGGACGCGCGGCCGCACCGGCTCGGCCGGGGCCGCGCCGTGCTCGGCGAAGAAGTGGCCCATCACGTGCCGCACGCCGGCCGACGACACGGTGCGCATCTCAGTGTTGTAGAACATGCCCCGCATCGGCGGCGAGGTGGTGATCTCGTAGCCGGGGAAATAGTCCACGAAGGGGTGTGTCTCCGCGAGGTGGCCGGCAGCGGCGCGCAGGATCGACTTCGAGTGGGTGTTGGCCACGACGACGTGGTGGGGCGTCGCGGTCGCCATGATGGAGACGGGGCTGACGGTGAACAGGAAGTGCATGTCGCCGTTGATGGCGCGCAGCCGGGCGATGACCTCCTCCAGGTCGGCCACCACCTCCGGGTAAGAGAGGTTGAGGAAGCGGTAGCGGCTCTCGTCCCACACGCCGCCCGCCGTGCCGGGCGCCACGGGGAACACCGTCCCGTCGTCGCGCGACATCCAGGTCTCGGTCATGCCCAGCGTGAACACGAAGGCGTCCGTCCGCTCGAACAGCTCCACCACGCGGGCGAGGTGGTGGCGGCGCAGCACCTCCACCTCCTCGGCGTCGCCCACGGGGCCGGGCTCGATGTTGGGGCGGAACGGGTCCACGAAGCCGTCGCCGCGCGCCCAGGCGCGGTCGGCCGGCGCGATCTCGCCCGCCGCGCGCTGCAGGAGCTGGAGCAGCTGGCGCGATGTGTAGATGTTGCCGTAGCGGGCCGAATAGATGCCGTAGCCGTAGTCGAGGTGCAGCTCGGGCGGCAGGAAGCCCGGCGCGGGCTCGACGTCGAGGTAGTCGGCGCCGCGGCGCTTCATCTCGCGGCCGATGTGCTGGGCGAAGCAGCTCCCGCCCGTCGCGAGCCGGCGGCCGTCGAGCGGGAACTTGTGGCGGTACCAGGCGCCGATCTCCAGCGGGTTGACGCCCTCCACGCTGCGGCGCCAGAAGGCGCGGTCCGGCTGATCCTTGTAGGGATGGTGGCGTCCCTCGGCCATCGGCGGCTTCGATCCGTGATCCTGTTCGGCCTCCGCCGCGGCGGCGGGCGGCACCGGAGCGGACCACAATACCCGCCCGATGTCGAGATTGTGACCCGCTCCAGCCGTCAAACAGGCTCTCGATCAGGCTTGAC
>CAXTFP010000390.1:0-3878 GCA_964243135.1 uncultured Lichenihabitans sp. | reverse complement strand
GCTTACGGGTGGGCGCTGGCGCTCGATCCCACCCTCGCCGAGGCGGCGCTGAACCTCGGCACGGCCCGGCAGGCCCAGGGCGACGTCGCGGGGGCGCGGGATGCCTACGCGCGGGCCGTGCGCCTGCGACCCGACAGCTTCGGCCGCGCCGCCCAGGCGCTCACGACCGCGCCCCGAGGCGAGCTATGGCTCGACCTCGCTGCCCTGCGGGCCGCGCTCGACGGCGCCTGATCGGCCGCGCCGGGCGCGGAAGCGGCGGCGATAGGTGCCGGGCGCCCCGAGCAGCGCGCCCGCCGTCGCCTCGTAGCGGTCGCCCCCCGCGCGATCGAGCGGGCCGACGTCGAGCCGCAGCGGCGCGCGCGGCACCGGGAAGCACTGCGCCACCGGCGTGCCGCGCGGCAGCAGGCCCTCGAAGCCGGGGGCCTTCCACTGCGCCGGGAACAGGATGCCGACGTCGGTGAAGCGGTCTGCGTCGACGAGGCCCGTCAGCAGCCGGAACGGCAGGTCCTCGCGGTTGGCCGGGTGAGTGGCGAAGAGCGACCAGCCGGGTTCGAGCTCCACGGTCCAGAAGCTGTTGAACTTGACGATCGCGCAGTCGGCCCGGTGGAAGGGCGAGCCCTCGACCTGGGCGGGCGCGTGGAACGACAGGGGCGAGCGGGGATGCGAGGGCAGCGACGGCGCCGGCAGGTCCCAGTCCCAGGACAGCCGGCCCGCCGCGACGCGCACGTCGCAGGGCAGCGGGATGACGAAGCCGTGCGCCATGGCGTCGACGAAGGGCGGGCACTGCTTGACGGTGCGGACCGGGCCGCCGTGCAGCTCGGAGGCCGCGGCCGCCGGCATGGCGCGCAGCCAGTCCGGCAGGGCCGCGCGGGCCGGCACGGGCGGGGGGATGTGGTCGATGAGGGCGGGGTCGCAGCGGAACCGGACCAGCACGTCAGCTCCGGGACGTATCGGCTGAAGGACGTCGAGCCCTCAGCATAGCATCGGTTCGATCTCGAAGGGCACCTGGCCCTTGGCGGGTTTCAGGCCGGCATTCTGAGAACGACTTCGAGTTGATCCTATCCTCCACAGGGCTCCGCCCTGGACCCGCCAAAGGGCGAGCCCTTTGGAAACCATTTCGGACCGGGCCTCTTCGGGGAACGTCCGGACCCTCAGGCGGCCGTCTGGCGCTCGGCTTCCGGGGCCGCATCGGACGCGCAGACGCGGTTGCGGCCGGAGCGCTTGGCCCGGTACAGGGCCTCGTCCGCGCCCCGGATCACCTGGTCGGGCGGATCGGCGCTGCCCGAGGCCCTCTGCATCACGCCCACGCTGACCGTGACGTCGATGGCCCGCTGCGCGCTGGCGGCGTAAAGCTGCGTGCGTTCGATGGTGGCCCGCAAGCGCTCCGCGATGTCGAGCGCTTCCGCGGCCGACACGTCCGCCAGGATCACGGCGAACTCTTCGCCGCCGTAGCGCGCCGCGTCGTCCCCACGCCGCGAGCAGAAGCTCTGCAGCGTCATGCCGACCTGCCGCAGGCACTGGTCGCCCACGAGGTGCCCGAAGCGGTCGTTGAGGAGCTTGAAGTGGTCGATGTCGATCAGCAGGAGGGCGAAGGAGCCCAGGCCCTCGGCCGAGCGGCGGCAGGCTTCGCCGAGGTCGGCGTCGAAGCTCCGCCGGTTCGCCAGCCCCGTGAGCCCGTCCTGGCTGGACAGGGCGCGCAGCGCCGAATTGGCCGTCCTCAGGTCGCCCGCGAAGCGGGCATATTGTTCGACCGACCGCCCGATCATGTCGAGCTCGAAGAATCGCGCCCGCGCCAGGGTGACGCCCGCGTCGTCCGACGCGCTGACGGAGGCCAGCCCGCGGACTGCGGCCTCGATCGGGCTCAGCACATAGGTTTGAAAGAACCACAGGAAGAAGAGCCCGAAGGCCACGAAGAACGCCAGGGCCGCGAGGCAGCCGCGCTTGATCTTGGCGGCGTTGACCTGGATGCGGTTGGCCATCCGGTCGGCCGTCAGGGCCGCATCGGTGCTGACGTAGTCGGTCAGCGAGGCCAGTGACTGGATCGCCTCGTCGGCGAGCTTCTGCGCCTCCTGCGCGGCCTCGGCGTCGGCCGGATTGGGGCGGTCTGGTCCGGCCGTGCCGGACGCCGCCGCGGGTCGGCGGAGTGCTGCGTGCAGCGCGACCATCTTGCGCGCGCTCGACACGACGTGGGCCGCCCCCGCGCTGAGGCGCGCGTCGCCGTCGAGGTCGAACCCCTGCGCCAGCGTCTGCAATTGCACCAGGGCGCGCCGCTCCACCGGCACCTCGTGCGCCGTGGCAATGATCCGCATGAAGGAGGACAGACGTTCGAGCTTGACCGCGTTCCTGTTCCTGTCGAGCAGGGACGGAATCTCTTTGGAATAGGTCGTCTGGGCGTCGTCGTAGATCTGGTCGAGCAGGCTGACCGAGACCGGCGCCGCGAGCACGGCGCCGGTCAGCCACAGGATCGCGAACCCGCGCGACCACCGCCGAAGCGATGGCCGGAAGTGCTGGAACCGGTCGCCGACCATGGGGAGCGTCATCCGTCGCAGGATCGCCGTGACGTCCTCAGTAGATGCTGAACGGGACGAAGCTGCGGTTGATCCGGTCGTAGGTGCCATCGAGCCGGATGTGCTTCAGGGCTTCGACGAATTCCTCCGACTTGGCTTCGAGGCCTTTGCGCAGGGTGACATAGGCGGCGCTGTTGAAGGCTTCGGCCTTGAGCGGCTCGCCCACGTAGCCGAAATCGGCGCCCCGCGGCGACTGAAGGAAGTCCATCTGCACGATGGCGTCGGCCAGGACGAGGTCGACGCTGCCGTCGACGAGCCTGTCATAGGCGTCGTTCATGTCCTTGGCCTCGACGATGACGCTCTGGGGATAGGTGTCGGCCAGGTATTTCTGCTGGATCGTCCCCTGGGAGGAGGCGAGCCGCAGGCCCTTGAGGGCCGCGGGGGAGGTGTCGGAGAACTTCTCGGGGCGGCCTAGAAAGATCGTGTGCGAGCGGTAGTAGGTGGGCCCGTAGAGGATCTTCGCGGCGCGCTCCTCCGTGAGGGCCATGCTGGAGATCGAGACGTCGTACTTGCCGGCCGCCAGACCGTCGACGATCACCTCGAAGTCGACCGGGATGATCTCGCAGCCCTCGGGGATGTGCTTGCACAGCGCGTCGGTGATCTCGATGTCGAAGCCCGTCAGGCTCTTGTCGGGCTTGAAGAAGCTGAAGGGCGCGTAGGCCCCGTCCCCCTCGACCGCCACCCGCAGGGGCGCCGCCTGGGCGGCCGCTCCGAACAGGCTCAAGACCGCCAGCAGCACCGCAGATCGTCTCAACACACGCATGAGCTCCCCCATCGGTCTCGGCGCCCGCGGGCATCTCCCGCCGCCGCTGTGATCGGCGCGGTCCGGTTCGCGACCGCCAGTGGAAAGTGTTGGCATCAGATCCTTGCCAAAGTCTGGCGGAATGCCCGCCCAAATGGTTGAGATGCGGTGCGAGGCTTCGCAATCCGCCGCTTCACCGGCCCGGCTTCACGCGATGGTTTCCAAGATCGTCGTCCTTCGGCGGCGCGGAGCCTGAGCCCAGCAGGCGCTCGAATCACGAGGAGGAAGAGGACGAAGCACCCTTCACCCGTGGGGGACAGCAGGCGACGCGACGACCGCGCTCTCGACACCTCGGGGAGGTGCATCCCGCCGAGCGCGGAATTCGGCGCCGATCGAAGCCCTTGCAAACCCCGGCGATCTGCGTCAGAACCGTTGTCGTCGCAGCGCGACACGGACGCGGGTGTAGCTCAGTGGTAGAGCACAACCTTGCCAAGGTTGGGGTCGAGGGTTCGAATCCCTTCGCCCGCTCCATTTTTGCGCCAAGGCGCTGTTTTCGCTAGCTTCGCTGG